>JAKJAE010000167.1 GCA_022707665.1 Chloroflexota bacterium | reverse complement strand
AGGAGACTGCTTTTCGCTTGCAGGCTATCACGGGTCCCAACGTGTCGTTGGCGCGCGGCCTGGTGTTCGATGCGTTGCTCCTCATCTTCCTGATCGCGGGTTACGTGTTGACCCGTCTGGCGTTTCCGGTGACCAAGCTCCCAAAGCTCGGTTTCCTGGACAACGTACTGGGCCTGGTCGTTGGTGTTGTGATTGCGCTGCTGCTCGTCTCTCTGTTGCTCAACAGCATGGGGGTCATGGTGATGGAGCGCTGGGTGACCGACGATAGGGGATGGGCTACACTCCGGGCTTCGTTTGCCGGCTCAGGCATTCGCGCAGTCACGTCGCAGGCGTTGGCCATCTACAGTTGGGGATTCGTGCCATTTTTCAGGGGCCTGCCCCCCGTCTTGTTACCACGTTAGGTAGGAGTATGAACCGTCATTGGGAGAAACTCGAATACCCGGAGATCCTCAGGCGCCTGGCGCGCCATACGGATTTCTCCGGAGGAGAAGCCCTGGCTCTGGCATTGGAGCCGACCTTCTACCTGAGGGATGCTCAGGAGCTGCTGGCGCTGACCAGTGAAGCTCGCCTGCTGTTGGAGGCCCATCCGGACTTCGCGTTGGGCGGCGTACGCGACATTCGCCCTCTCGCAGCACGAGCGCAGCGCGGGATCACGTTACAGCCCACGGAACTGCTTGAGGTTCGTAGCACGCTGATCGGGGCAGAGCGTGTACGGAGGATGGTGGGCCGGTTGGAGGCGCAGTTCCCGATGCTGGCCGATATTGCGGCGCGCATCTATCCCTTGCCGGGGTTGGCGGAAGCAATCGCCCGAGTGCTGGATGACCGCGGCGAGGTCCGTGACAGTGCCTCGGACGAGCTGTCGCGCATTCGTCGTGAATTGCGCATCACCCAGGACCGCGTCCAGGACCGGCTGCGCCGGCTGATCGGTTCGGCAGAGGTGGCGCCCTATCTGCAGGAGGCACTTATCACGCGGCGAGAGGGTCGCTTCGTCATCCCCGTTCAGGCCGACTTCAAGGGACACGTCCAGGGAATCGTTCACGACCGCTCATCGAGCGGGGCGACGCTGTTTGTGGAGCCCGCTCAGGTCGTGGAGATGAACAACGCACTGCGCGAGCTCAGGCTTGCTGAGGAGGAGGAGGTCATCCGTCTGCTCCGGGTGCTCTCGGCAACCGTGGGACAAGCTGCGGATGAGATCAACCATACCCTCGACGCGCTGGCGAATCTTGACCTGGTGCTGGCGCGTGCTCGCTACGCTGAATCGATGATGGCCACGGCACCCACGCTGGTGGCGGTGCCGAAGATGCCCCCGACCCCTGAGGCTGACAATCTCCATCCGGGCACGGTGGTGAGGCTCAAGGGCGCGCGCCATCCGCTCATCGATCCTGCCCAGGTCGTGCCCGTGTCGATCGACGTGATGGCAGACACCCATGTGGTGGTGATTACGGGGCCCAACACGGGTGGGAAGACTGTGTCGCTCAAGACGGTCGGTCTGCTCACTTTGATGGCCCTTTCGGGGATGCACATTCCCGTCGACAGTGGCTCGGAGCTCTCGTGCTTCGACGCTGTCTACGCCGACATCGGCGACGAGCAGTCCATCGAACAGAGCTTGTCGACGTTTTCTTCGCATCTCACCAACATACTGTCGTTCCTGGACGAAGTGGACCACCGCTCGCTGGTGTTGCTCGATGAACTGGGAGCCGGGACGGATCCGGCCGAGGGATCGGCGCTCGCCCGCGCGCTGTTGGATGCGTTGCGACAGCGCCGGTGCACGATCTTCGTGGCCACGCACTATCCTGAGCTCAAGCTATATGCTCACAACACGCCTGGCGTGCAGAACGCGTCGATGGAATTCGACGTTGAGACGCTGGCGCCGACCTACCGGTTGACGATTGGCCTTCCCGGTCGATCGAACGCATTCGCCATCGCCCAGCGGTTGGGCATGCCGCAGAGCATCGTGAAGCGTGCGCAGGGGATGATCTCCGGGGAAGAGCTGCGCGCTGAGGATATGCTCACGGATCTGCACAATCTACGGATCCAGGAAGTCGTGGCGCGCGATGCAGCGCGCGAGGCTCAAGGCGAAGTCGACGCCATGCGCAAACAGCTCAGGGAGCGACTGGCGAAGATCGAACAGGAGCGGCGTGCTATTCTGACGCAGGCCGAGGCAACAGCTGAAGCCGAGGTCGAAGCGCTGCGCAATGAGCTGCGGTCGTTGCGCACAAAGATGCTCCTGACGCCGGTGAGCAACGCCATACCTGCCCTTGACGCAGTCGAGGATGAGCTGGATGCGGTGGAAACGACGATCGCTCGACCCGAGCCGTTAGTGCAGGACGCTATCGCCGAACCCGTCAGGATCGAGAACCGTGAACTGCAGGCGGGGGACGTGGTCGCATTGCTCGCGCTGGGGATCGAGGGCGTAGTCCTCGACGTTGGTGCCGGCGAGGTTAGCGTGCAGGCGGGATCTATCCGGACACGCGTCTCCCGGTCGGACGTCGCGCTGGTTCGGCGTGGGGCCGCGCCGCGATCCGAATCCTCCGGCATTTCCGTGCCGACGCGTGCCACCTCGCCGGGCGTCCAGATCGATCTGCGCGGCCAGACGGTGGAGGAGGCGCTGACCCGTTTGGAGCGGCACATCGACGAGGCCGCGATGGCGTCATTGCCCTGGGTACGCATCGTGCACGGCAAGGGCACAGGGCGATTGCGTCAGGAAGTGCGGCGTCACGTGGCTAACCATCCGTTGGTCAGTTCGTATGAGGAAGCGCCTCTGGCCGAAGGTGGCGAAGGCGCGACGATCATCCATCTGGTCACTGCCAGGTAGGGTCAGGCAGCACTCGGCTGTTGTACATGAAAAGGGGCCGGGACTCCGTCAGGAGTCCCGGCCCCAATCAATGGTGGAATCTGGCGCTACTTCTTGGCCTTGTCGTTACTTGCCTCAGATGAAGAGGTCGTCGATGCCTTGGGCGTCTCGCTCTCACTCTTGGCCGGCGTGTGATCTGCCTCCTCTTTTCGACCGCCCGGGATCGCTGTCGACGATTTCGACCGATGATCCGTGACGTAGAATCCGGAGCCCTTGAAGATGATGCCCGCAGGTTGGATCAAGCGTACGACGGGTCCACCGCACTCGGGGCAGGTCTTCACGGGGTCCTCAGTAAAGGTCTGGCGACGTTCGAACCGTAACCCGCACTCCTGGCATTGATATTCGTATAGTGGCATGCTATTAACCTCCCTGCACCTAACCTCCCTATTATACGCCGTTTGCACCTGTTAGCAAGAATCTGCAGGTCACGGTGATCCAGACTGCAACGCCGTTTTTCGGAGTTGCGCGGCCCCAGACATCAGCTGAAGAGATCGCGGGCCAACAGGAACACGCGGTCGAACATCTCGACAGTGAGGCGACCGGTCTGCGTGTTTTGGCGACTGGGGTGGTAGGACGTGATGATGGTCGGGAGGGGCGCTGGAAGCAATGTGACCATGCCGTGTCCGAAGGGCACTGGCGGCAGGCTGTATCCATCCTCCTGGAGCAACCGAAGGTAACCATCCAGAGCGATTCGCCCCAGAGCGAGGACAATCTGCAGATTCTCTATGAGCGCCAGTTCCCTGCGGAGAAATGGCCGGCAATTCGTAAGTTCATCGGCGGTGGGCTTGTTCTGTGGCGGAGCGCACCGGGCGACCGCGGTGATATACGCGTCCGACAGGGCCAGCCCGTCGTTCGGCGACTCCCACGTTGCCTGGTTGGCAAAGCCGGTGCGGTGCAGGGTGGCGTAGAGTGTCTTTCCGGAGCTATCTCCGGTGAACATGCGCCCCGTGCGGTTCGAACCGTGTGCGCCGGGAGCCAGTCCCAGAATCAGGAGGCGGGCACCGTGGTCTCCAAAGCCGGGCACCGGCTTCCCCCAGTAGGTCCAGTTCTGGAAGGCGCGCCGCTTGGTCGCGGCGACTTCCTCGCGCCAGGCCACGAGGCGGGGGCAGGCGCGACACGTGACCACATCGTGCTCAAGGGCGTCCCAGGTATCGCGGTGGACATCAGTTCCACTTGGAGGAGCGCACGCTTGCCGGCTATCTGTAGCCGCCGGTGTGCTGTCAAACGGCGATAGCCGAGGTTCTTTGGGTTGATCGGGCATGGGTGTTGGCTCCAATCAGTGCCGTCAGGGGACGAGGGGCATATGCGCGATGAAGGTTCTGGCCTCTTTGAAGTGCCGGAACTGCCGTTCAGCCTTGCGAAACTCCGGTGTGTGGACGCGACGTCGGCCATTGACGCGCTGTGTGCCCAGGGTCTTGTGCAATAGCTCGTGGTAGAGCACATAGTCGATGACATATTCAGGGACACTGGGTGCATCAAGAGCCGCATTGAGCGTGATCAAGTCGCGCAAGGCGTCGTACTGACCAAGCTTACGGGTTGCACGCATCCGGCGCCAGGTGAGACCGGGACAGGGCAGCGTGCCGGAGAAGTAGTCGCGGTTCACGCGGTCAAACGCCGCGGTGAGGCTGTGGTGACGGCCCTGAGCATCCCGTCGATTGGGCTCCGCTGGCGCCGCAGACTCAAGGACTGCCATGACCGCAGCGAAGGCCGGGGACTCGCTGTAGGCCCGCAATCGCCGGCGCTGGGCTGAGCTGGCCGGACGGGCAAGCAACGCCTGCACCACGTCGTCGAGTACTGACGTTGGCGCACTGATGAAACCTTCGTGCACCAGAAACTGGAGTGAGGCGTCCCCTGCCCTGGCCTGGTACAGCACGGATGCCGGCCCCAAATCGACCGAGACCGTTGGCGCCGTAGTGCGTGCTCCGCGCCATCTGCCAAGAGCTGCTCCTGGCGCCTGGGCCGCTGCAGCCAGGCGTCGTGTGAGTTGCGTATAGACATAGCCGAGCGTCCGCAGGTGTTGAGCCAGGTTCCCGGGGTCGCCGAGGAAATGCAGCCACTGATAGGCCCGTCGCGATCGAACGGGCAGACTGCCCAACGGTACGCCCTCCGTCTGACAGAGATCGGCGATCGCATCGGCATCCGCCCGGATGCGATAACTGAGCTCCAGGACCGCCCTTTCGTTCCCACCAAGGGCTGCAACACTGCGGGTTGCCAGCTCGGAGAGCTCCCGCTGGTATCGCTGGGTGCACGCGACAAGGCCCGTGATACGTATCCGGTTCATGCGATCCGGGGCAAGGGACTGGCGAGATAGGTCAGGCACTCAGCGACGCAGTCGTCGAGGGTCCGCTCCGTCGACACGACGAGGTGGGGCATATCGAGGATCTCGGCTGCAGCCTTGAGCCTCCAGTAGAGTCCTGCATCACGATTCCCGGCAGTATGGGTCCCCTCGGCACGGGCCAGTTCGAGACGGCGCAGCGCGATCGTATCGGAGCAGGTACATTCGATGAAAGCCAGGGGGGTGTTCATCGCGCGCGCGGCTCTGACGACAGAGATCACGTGGTCTTTGCGAGTGAAGGTCCGCCCATCCAGGATTACGGGACGTGCGGGATCACGGCTGAGCAGCAGGGCTGCTGCTTCCAGGAGGGTATCGAAGCAGAGATCGTCCTGCTCGGAGGAGTAGTCGAGCACGTCGGGAGGAAAGAGTGCCGCGCGGACTCGGTCCTTATCGAGCGTCACGGCCCCTGTCCGGGCGGCCAACGCAGTCGCAAGGGTTGTCTTTCCTGTGCCGGGTAAACCGGCCATCGCGATGAGCATATAGATCGCGGGCTACAGGCGGCCGTGGCGTACGGCCTCGCTGAAGAGTAAGCGCATCCGATCGGCCTTGCAGTGGGGCAGAACCGTTCCTGCCCGGTCGAGGCGTCCGGCACGCAGGTAGGCCAGGACTTCTTCCTCGAGGGCGAGCGTTCGAACCTGAAGGCCCTCAAACCACACGACCTCGTCTGTGGTCAGGAATGAGGGCAACCACTGTTCTCCGACCCTGCGTTCCAACCCGGCCATAATCTCCACCGCTACGCCATCGACGATCATTCTGCCGAAGTGCGATCGATAGGATTCGCTCTCGCGCCAGGAGACTTGCAGGATGATCTCGCCTTCCAGCAGTCTCTCCAGCCGATAGGCATCGTCAATGGCTGTGGCAGGGAACTCGACGTCCACATCGTGCACCGGGACCGGGAGCCCACGCAGGGCAAGCGCCGTACCGCCCACAATCCGGTAGTCCAGCTTGTGTTCCGCCGCAGTAGCGGCAATCTGCTTGAGAACCGAGCGCCATCTGGGCCTACGACACACAGCTAACAAGTGCTCCGCGCCTCCGAGGACGGAGGGGTCACGGCTGACTGTAGCGTTGACGTCAACCCAGAAATCCCAGGCGTTGCCCTCCAGGGCATTGAGCTTGTCCTCGCGACCGGATGCAAGGCCTTCCGCTGCCAGGAGCTCGATCAGGTCGAGACC
>JAKJAE010000166.1 GCA_022707665.1 Chloroflexota bacterium | reverse complement strand
ACGGGCATCCAGGCAGGCACCTATACCCTGAACCAGACAATGACGCTGCCCGAGATCGCGCGGATGCTGCAGTCAGGCGCGACGGCTGAACAACAGGTGACGATCCCCGAGGGGAAGCGCCTTGAGGAAGTCGCCGAGATCGTCGCAGAGCAGACCAGCATCGCGTCAGCGGATTTCCTGGTGTTAGCACAGACCGGGTGGTCGAGCACAACGCTGCCTCAGCAGTACAGCTTCCTCGCGCAGGTTCCCGTTACGGGATCGCTCGAGGGGTTTCTCTTTCCCGACACCTATCGCCTGCCCATCGATGCGACCGCTACCGACCTGGTCGACCGCATGTTGGAGAACTTCGATGTAAAGGTCACGCCCGAGCTCCGTGAAGCCTTTTCCGCGCACGGGCTCAGCCTGGTCGAAGGCATCGCTCTGGCATCGATCGTCGAGCGCGAAGCTGTGCTCGACTCCGAGCGTCCGGTGATTGCAGGCGTGTTCCACAACCGGCTGCGCGACGGCTGGCCCCTCTCATCGTGCCCGACGGTGCAGTACGCGCTGGGTTACCGGCCCGATGAGGGAAGCTGGTGGAAGCGGTTCCTCACCTTCGATGATCTCGAAGTCGTGTCGGCGTACAACACGTACCGCAACCTCGGGCTCCCGCCGGGCCCCATCGCCAGCCCCGGCCTGGATGCCATCGCTGCAGCGGCGCAGCCCGCGGAGACGGAGTTCTATTTCTTCATGGTCGACTGCACCAAAGAGGACGGCAGTCACGTCTTCGCGGCTAACGAGGCCGAGCACCTGGCCAATTTCGACCGCTGTGGCGGGGTGATCACGGCGCCATAGAACCGCGCAGCGTCGCCTGTCAGGATCGGAACGCCCGTCGACGCCAGACCAACACCCGGCTGGTACTCGGCCAAGTTGGTTCGTAGTCGCCAATTCATCGGGCTGCGACCGTCTGCTGAAGCGCCGAAACGACTGTAGTCGCGCCTGCGAACCTCAGATGCCGGCTGAACTGAGCACTCGATAACAGGGTGCCGGGAGCTCTAATGAGCTCCCGGCACCGTTTTCTCCATACGGCTATCGCGACGGCTCGATGTCAGGGTGCTCCTTCCGCAGGAGCCGCCGTCGGCGTGGGCGTGGGCCGCCAATTCGCGGTGTTCGTCGCCGTGCAGGGGTTGTAGTTGGCGCCCAGCACCACCTGGAAGTCGACGTCGCTCCCCTCGGTCGGCTGCGCGACGACGTCGCCCCCCTGCAGACGGTACATACTCGTGAGCTTCCAGAGCGGCGATCCCTTTGACGTCGTCGTATAATCGATCACCTGCGTGCGTGGCGTCGGGTCCATGGGTGTCACCGACGTCACCACAAAGCCCTCAAGCCCCAGCCGGTAGGCCGCGACATCGCCCCACGACTGGTTCCACGTGCCGTTGGACACAGCCACCCGGTAGGCGCGCTGCGAGGCCCGGCTGCTTGCCAGGGGACGCATCGCATCCTGGACGATCGCCCGAACCGCATCGAGATTGGGCACGAGGACTGCACCACCATTGGGCGCTGTCCATCCCGTGAGAACACCTGTGCCGCGGATAAAGCTGTTATGGATGTCACGCGTGTCGAGGCGTACGCCGACAGAAGCCAACGACAGAATCTGAGGGAGCGCCAGATCGGTCTCGACGCTCTCCCGGTACGCGCCCCACAGCTCGGGAACACGCAGCAGCATATCGGCACTGCGCGCCTGGTTCAGGATCGCCATCAACACCTGCTGCTGGCGCCGGTGACGATCGAAGTCCGACGTATTCCAGCGGGAACGCACATACCAGAGCGCGTGCTTGCCATCCAGGTGGTGAAGCCCGGGCTCCAAATCGATGTCCGTCTGGCCTGTTGCCGACTCGGCGTCCGGATAGGTATCGTGGAACGGGCACTCGACAATGATATCCACCCCACCCACAGCATCGACGATGGTCCGGTAGCTGCTGAAGTCGACCATGGCGTAGTAGTGGATCGGCACGCCGAAGTTGTACTCCACCGTCGCCTTTGCCAGGGCGGGGCCCCCACCCGGAAAGCCCACACGTTCGGCGCGCACGTACGCTGTGTTGATCTTGTCCAGCCCCCAGCCCGGGATCCAGGCGTAATAGTCCCGCGGAATGGACAGGAGGTTCACCGCCGGCACATCGGGGAAGATCGAGGCGATCACCATCACGTCGGTGCGCGCAACGCCCTGACCCGCCAGCCGGTCCATCCCCAGCAAAAGGATGTTGACCGTGCCCGCGGGTTGCTCGACAAGCGGCAAAGGCTCCGGTTGTGGCAGCGTTGAACTCACGATCGCCGTGGCAGCCACCGGCGGCAACGTGCTTCGCGGCGGCAATGCAATGCCCCCTGGCTGTGCCGTTGGCGTCGGCGTTGCAGTGGCGGTAGGTGTCGCAGTCGGACGGCGCGTCGGCGTCGGGGGTGGCGTCATCGTTGGACTGGGCGTCGGTGTCCACGTCGGCGGCACTACCGTAGGTGTCGGCGTATCAGCAACGGGGGTGGCAACGGCTTGCGTCACCACGGGCGTCGGCGTCACGACGGTCTCGGTCCCGGCAGGACCGGCTGCCCAGCTCACGACACCGAGGACGGCAAGCAAAACCAGGCCGGCAATGACCAGCCACTTACTGACTCCGATCAACCGCTGTACCATTGAGAGGATCCCCCCGCTTCTGGCGTGCTCACTCCAAAGCCCAATCATACCCCCGCCGGGCCGAGTTGGCAACCAATGAGACGGCTTGACGGTGAGCGCGAGCCGCCTACCATCAGCCTATGGCTCCAGGAACCAGAGGCAGACTGGGTCAGCGGGGCGAGGATCTGGCAGCGGAGGCGTTGCACCGCCACGGCTATCGGGTTCTGGACCGCAACTGGCGCTGCGCCTCGGGTGAGGTCGACCTGGTGGTGTCGCTGGGCGACGACGTTTACTTTGTCGAGGTGCGCACGCGCCGGGGGACGGTGGTTTTCAGCCCGGAAATGAGCATCACGCCAAGGAAGGCCGAACGGATGGACAGAGTCGCCCGTGCCTATATGGGCAGCCACGCCACTTCGGGCGAGGAGACGTGGCACGTGAGCTTTGCCGCAATTTCGATCGACGCCGCTGGTAGGCTGGAGCGGATCAGTTTCTACCCGACGCTCGGAGCCGAACCGTTGGAACTGCTACCGCCCGGATGATGTCGGTGGGAGCCCCAGACGCCGCAGGAGCCGGGCCCGGGCGTGATTGTCGCCAACACATACCCCGTCAGGGCTGATACGTGTAGAGTCTGTCCTGAACGATCGCCCGCTCGTTGAGACTGGACGCCGTGAGCGTAGCCGACGCTCCCCGGAACTCATAGATGGCGATGCGAAAGACCGCCCGCGCTGGATCGTCCCACGAGGGCAGCGCATAACGCGTCATCAGGTACGCCTCCTGGCTATCCCCCCTGATCCAGGGGTCCATGATCCGCACGTCTGTCGTGTGCCAGGAGAGCGCACGCACCCAGTGCTGTTGGTTCGAACCGCCTGGAGAGAAATCGACGTGGATGGCCACCAGGGTGTCCTCCCTGGCCAGCGCCTTCTCGATCTTGGCCACCGGCGCAGCCGAAGAACGCGCATCGATGTACTCGACCAGCTTCACGCCCAACGGGCCGAGCGAGTTGAACACATAGAGGTTGCGCTCCTTGGTTGCCGTGCGCGGCGCCACAAAGCCCTTGTTGCGCGCCAGCCAACGGTTGAGGCGTGGTGGATCGGGCGGCAGCCCATCGATCATCACGCCAACATCCGCCAACCCTGAAGCAACCGAGCAGAGCAGGCAGCCATTCGCCCCGATCGTCGTGCTGCTCTCGCCAAGCATGATACGCTGCCAGCGATCGTCTAGCTGTGAGTACATCGTCATTCCCATCCCGCCTCCTCCGTTCAGTGCGTCCTGCGTCGCTGCTGCCCATGATAGACGGGAATCGGGGAATGCAAGAATCACAGAATCAGACAATCGGGAAGTCGCGGAATTGGGGACGCGACAGCTACCTGTCACCGCTCGACCCGGCCTCTGTGGATGCAGTTCCTGCTCATATCCGCCCCCCCCTTCAGATCTTCCTTTACCGATTCCTGGATTCTGTGATTCGCCGGTTCGAACGCTCGCTTGCGGTGACTCCGGAACCCTTCGCAAGGTGCGGAAACCTTGCGAAGGGAACCGGCGCACGCGTGCGACATATGATAGCCCTGTCCGCCTTCTCGCCTTCTCGCCTATCCGCTTTCTCGCTCACTCGCTTTCTCGCCCATCCGTCGTAGACTCCCCACTATGTCCGGACACCAGATCCTCCCCCCCCTGATCGCGATCGTTGGGCCCACGGCGGTTGGAAAGACAGCGCTCGGTGTCGCCCTTGCGGAGCAGTTCGGCGGAGAGATCATCTCTGCGGACTCGCGCCAGTTCTACCGCGGGATGACCATCGGAACCGCAAAGCCGTCGCCGGAGGAACTGCGTCGCGTTCCACACCATCTCGTCGACATCGCAGACCCCGATGAAACGGTTGGGCTGGCACAGTTCCTGCGTTTGGCGTGCACAGCAATCGGGGAGATTGCCGGTCGTGGCGCCGTGCCCTTCGTCGTGGGCGGCACCGGACAGTACATCCAGGCGCTCCTGCAGGGATGGCACGTGCCGGAGATCCCGCCCGACCCCGCGTTACGTGCCGAGCTCGAGTCAATGGCGACCGCCGACCCGAAAGGGCTCTGGCAGCGCTTGCTCGGACTGGACCCGGGCGCGGCTGACTTCATCGATCCACGTAATGTCAGGAGGATCGTGCGCGCGCTCGAGGTCACGCTCAAGTCGGGCCAGCCCTTCTCCACACTGCGCCGTCGCAGTCCCCCACCCTTTGCCGCGACGACCATCGGTCTGACGATGGACCGGGCTGCTCTGTACGAACGTGCCGATGCCCGCGTCGACGCCATGATGGCTGCGGGCCTGGAGGCTGAGGTCCGCGCGCTGTTGGCGCGTGGCGCCACGTGGGAGCTGCCCGCGATGTCCAGCCTGGGCTACAGCCAGTTCAGGCCCTATGTCGAGGGCGATAGCACGCTCGCCGAGGTGGTCGAGCGCATCAAACTGGACACCCACGCCTTCATCCGTCGTCAGTACACGTGGTTCCGCGTGACCGATCCCCATACCCTCTGGCTCGACGCCACCGATCCGGCAATGCCCCATCGCGCCGCCGAAGCCGTTGCCTTGGCGCTAGGCCCGAAAGCTCTCTAGGGTGGGCTAAACTGGTCCGTCGTAACCGATCCATCGGTTCTGCGACTGCCCAGTCTGCTGGACGCACGTGCTGAGGACCGGAATGACTGAAGTCGTTTCTGCGGAACCCACACGTAGCTTGGCTGAACACTACCAGTTGAGAAGGTTTGCGGAAATCCATTCATCGTACTGAACCCTTGTTTGAGTCAATGCCAGCAGAAAGGTTAGAAGGCAACAACCTTTTTGCGAGCAACTTGACACTCGGGGAGCCCCGTGTATCATTCCCGACACCGACTGTGGCGGTCGACGAGGCGACCGCTACGACCTGTAGGGGGCCCTCCCCGGACTCCCCTGACCCTGCGAGCCGGAGGCTTTGTGACAACGACGTATCGTGTGGAGGTCTATTGGCTAAGAGGGACCGACGGCCGTGCCGTTGAGGTGCTGGATCAGATCGCTCGTCTCGGCATTGACGCCACTCCCCAACTCCAGATCAGTGATCTCACCTTTCTGCGCGGCGACCTTGGTCCAGAGGACGTCGACCGGATCGCGCGTGAGTTGCTTGTGGACCCGGTCGTTGAGGGCTTCAGAGCCCACCAGATAGCTAGCACACCGCTGAACCCATCAGACGAGGGCATGACCCCGAGCGGTGACGCTTCCGTCATCGAGGTAGGTTTCCACCCGGGTGTTACCGATCCCGTCGCAGCCCACGTGCTTCGCCGGGCCCGGATGCTGGGCATTGCCGGCCTCGAAGCCGTCACAACGGGCAAGCGCTATCAGCTCGCACCCCACCTCGCCGACACCAATCTGCACCGCATCGCGCGCGAAGTGCTGTGCAACGAGGTGATCCAGTCTTACACCCTCGGGCATATGGCGCCGGCATTTGTTCCCGATGCTGCTCCCAGCGATGCCGTCGACAGCATTCCAATCCGCGACCTCGACGACGGTGCGCTGGCGCGCCTGAGCGTGGCGCGGGACCTTTTTCTCTCGCTCCCGGAGATGCAGGCCATTCAGAAGGCCTTTCGCGCGATGGACCGCGATCCGACCGATGTCGAGCTGGAGATCCTGGCCCAGACCTGGTCCGAACACTGCCTGCACAAGACGTTCAAGGCCGAAATCGCGTACCGCTGTGAGGGCGGGATGGACCGCGTCGGGACCTCGTCAGCCGCAGCCGTGAC
>JAKJAE010000165.1 GCA_022707665.1 Chloroflexota bacterium | reverse complement strand
TCGTTGTTAGCGCAGTAGGAACGTATCTCAGGGCTGCTAGTACCAGACAAGGAAGAGCTGCTCAGCAGACGTAGCTGCCCGACCGTAGGTCGCCTCAACACGCAGCACGACCCACGTCCCGGGCTTGATTCCATCGAGGGGAATGGTCAGCTTCGTGCGCCCGCGCGCGTCGGTACCCAGAACGCGGGAAAGCTCCGGAAGCACACCCTCGTTCTCGGCGCTCACCGTGACCTTGACCTGAGCATCGGCAAGGGGCTCATCACTCCGGGCATCCACGACAGCCACCGTGATCCCCTGGCCCTGACCAACCCGCGCAACGGATTGGGTCAAGCCGATCGCCATACGTAGCTCAAGCACGCCCTGCCCGTTGTGGCGGTAGGAGAGCGACTCCAGAACGCTGGGGGGGAAGCTGCTCCGGTGGGCGTTGACGTAGATATCGCCGATATTCCCCACAGTGATCCGCCCGGTCTGCGGATTCCAGATCAACTTCAACCTCTGGAAGTACTGGACGACCTGCTGGTTCTCGACAAACATCTCGCTGATCGGGTATCCAAACAGGTCGATTCCTCCGTGGGAGCGGAAGAAACGCAGGAACATATAGGTGACGGTGTGGCCAGTCTCGGGAAAGTAGACGCGACCAGCCGCACGGGAGGGGCGGTCGACGGGTGGCTGTCGCAACCCAAGCTCGTCGCCCAACAGGCCTAACTGCACCTTGTAGGGATCCTCGTTAATGGCGTGCCATTCCATACGTGCATTCTGGAAGTACTGCACGAGGATGCCCCGCTCATTGTATGGCGACGAGATCGGGTACCCGAAAATCTCCAGTCCCCCGTTGGCGTCGAAATACTCCAGGAACTCACCGCTGACCCAGAACTCGGTTTCCTCAAAGTAACGGCGATTCGAGTCCGGGGAGGGGTCCTCAGGCGCCTGACGTGCCATCAAGGGATAGGGGAGCAGCAACCCCAGGAGCGCCAAAACAAACGCGATCCAGAGGACAGACACGACACTGTGAAGTCTCGTCTTTGGTTTCATCGTGGAAATTCGCATACCCTATTGTACACAGTTATTTCAGAGAATGCAATAGCCTGCAGTCAGGGATGGTGCTTGTTCGTGCGTTTCTGCATGATTCACACCGCGCTCTTGGGCTCTTCGGGTGGTAACAGAACCATATAGGGAGACTCGTCCTTCAGAGCATACGCCACCCACCGCCCTGGTTCGATCTGCACCCACACATCCTTGCCAGCCAACCGACGTACTTCCACCATATCCCCTTCGTGCAAGTCGCCCACATCCTTATAGGTGAGGCCGGGCCCACTGCGCACGTTGAGCTTGGGGATGACGACCTGCATACGCCATCCGGAGACTGCGGCGGCACGGGCCGCGGGGGCAGTGCCTGCATACGCAAGCAGGTCATCGTAAGTTCCCGAAAACCAATTCAGATCGGTTGCCTTTGAGCCTGATCCGGGGACGGTCCCGCTCTGCGAGTACTGCCAGAAGCGCCAGGTATTCCAGTCCCGGGGCAGCAAGGGCTCAGAGGTGTAGCTCGCGACCCAGAGGTCGTAGGCCTGCCACTCCTTCGACGACTGGATGAAGCGGTTCCAGTACCAGCGCGCTGTGTAGATGATGGGCCTGCGTGCCTCACGGACCTCGATCTCCCGCAGGCAGTCGCGCACGCACTGGGTGATCGTGGCGGGCTCCACACCATCATCGCGTTCCACGTCGACCACCAGGGGCAGATCGGAGATACGATCATCGAGCACGTTGAAGAAAGCTGCCATCTGGACCTCGGCGGAGACCTTGGGCGCGATCACGTGGTAGGCAGACACGAGCAAGCCCGCGTCGCGAGCTCCGTCCCAGTTGGCAAAGAACCGGGGATCGGTATACGAATCTCCGATGGTAGCGCGCACGATGGCATAGCGATGCCCGGCAGCAGCGACTTGCTCCCACTGGACTACGCCCTGCCAACGCGACACATCGATGCCTGACACGCGCTCCATAGCGTCCCCTTCCCGGCCCCCGGCGCGGGCCGGCTCCTGCCAATTCTTGTTCCCGTGCTAGCACAAGGTTAGATCCCATTATACCTACTATAGCAAGGGCGCAAGAGCCGCATGCCCAGGGACGACAGGGATGAAGTGGAGCAGAGCGGACGAGACGCCCACGATCCGGGGATTCTTTGGGGATTGATGCGGGTGAGATCCCCTGATATCATGCGGCCTGCTGCAAACCTGTGAGGAGGAATCCATCATGGTAAAGAGCAGGGCGACAACGGTGGAGGAGTATTTGGCCGAACTACCCGAGGACCGGCGCGCTGTCATTGCGGAGGTGCGCAAGCTGATTCTCGAGCACTTGCCCGCCGGGTATCAGGAGCGCATGAACTGGGGGATGATCACCTACGAAATCCCGTTAGAACGCTATCCCAAGACCTACAACGAGCAACCGCTCGGGTATGTTGCACTAGCCGCACAGAAGCAGTACTACGCGCTCTATCTGATGGGCGTCTATGGAGACTCCGAGCAGGAGAAGGCGCTTAGGCAAGCCTACGCGGCGGCGGGCAAGCGACTCGACATAGGGAAATCCTGCCTCCGGTTCCGGAAGCTGGAGGATCTGCTGGTTGAGCCCATCGCCGAGATCGTGGCCAGCACGCCCCCCGAGGTGATGATCGCGCAGTACGAAGCCAGCAGGCAACGATGATCCGCGTCCGTCGGCGGTCCTCTGCCCGGCTCCTGCACCTGGCGGCGTTGGGCGACGTTAGCCTGGTCTCCGGTTGGCCGCAACTTTTGGGGGCATGGGGTGTTATAACCATCGACAAGCGGTTATCGGGTCGCATAGAACCGTACACGAGGCTATGTTATACTCTCGTCGGGAGATCCGATGACTGTCGATGACGAACGCGATTTGGTCACTCGGGCCAAGACGGAGCCCGAAGCCTTTGGCGAACTCTACCGCCGCTACGTGGAGCGTATTTACGGCTACCACTATCGTCACACGTCGAATCGCGCCGATGCGGAGGATCTGACATCGCGGACGTTCTTCCATGCGTTACGCAGCATGGCGGGCTATCGTGAGACACGGGCACCGTTCCAGACATGGCTCTATCGCATCGCACACAATCTGCTGGTGAACTGGTATCGCGACCAAGGCAACCATCCCACATTGTCGTTGGATGTCGACGAGCCAGTGACAGAGGTCCGGATGGCTATGCTGCAGTCTGCAGCGCTCAACCCAGAAACATGGATAGCGACGGCCGAGAGCCGCGAGACACTTCGCAGCGCCATCGCGGCGTTGCCGCAGGACCGCAAGACACTCATCTTCCTCAAGTTCTTCGAGGAGATGAGCAACGCGGAGATTGCCGCAGTCCTGGGCAAACCCGAAGGCGCGATCAAGGCTCTCTACCACCGCACGCTGATCCACCTGAGACGCACGATGGAGTCGTTGAACCCAGAGGATGCCGGCAGTCCCGACCGGCAAGGAGCCATAGATGCTGCGGAAGTCCAGTAACCGATACGTCTTGCTGCAAGAATACGTCCCAGTTGCCGAGCAGCGTGCGATCGCCAAAGCCGTGGTCGCGGCACTGCCCGCCGAGCGCCCGGCCCCGGCCTTCGTTGAGCAGCTTGGCCGGGACCTGCTCGCCGAGGCGCGGCAGCGCGGGCAGGCGACGAGCAGGGCCACGCGCGTCGTCGCCTGGGTGGCCGGCGGGGTGCTCTCGGTGGCCACCGGCGTTGTGATCTGGCTGCTCGTACAGCGCACCCACGAAGAGCACGCTCCCGAGCTCACGCTCGCGGGTGCGTAAGCGGGAAGTGCCAGGCACTTCGGAAAGTGCCAGGCACTCAGAGATGCTTGAGCGGTTAGACAAAGGCTAGTCTGTGGGTATACTCCTCCATAGAGGTCCTCACTCCGGCGGTTCCTGCCAACGCGCCTATTGGGTGATCGTGCCGGCCTGGAAGCCGAGCTATGGAGATGTGGAGAAGAGCGACACAGCGGAGACCGGTGATCAACACCCGCAGCAAGCGGTACAGGATGCCGCTGGTGGCCCTGGCCAGTTTCATCCTGGCGCTTGCCTATGGGTGTAGCGGCACACCGGTCCCCGGAAACGACCGTTGGACGCCATCTCCTGCGCCCACGACGCCCATCCCTACCGGCAACCCCTTCGGCAGTGCAACCGCAGAAGCGCCCGCGACCCCGGCGGCTGCCGATCCTGTGGGCCTGGTTGCGAGGCCGGCAGCGCCCGGTGACCTCTGTGGAGTCGCCTCCGAGGAGATTGATGGCGCGCTCGTCGCCGATCTGGGGCTCCCAGACGGCGCCCAGGTGGCCCCCAACGCGAAATACCGGGAGACGTGGCGCCTGCGCAACACCGGCCGGTGTACCTGGCCCGAGGGAACGGAGTTGGTGTTCATTTCGGGAGACCCCATTCCGGGGCCGCAGCGGGCTCCCGTCTCACAGGTGGGACCCGGGCGGGATGTCGATGTGACGGTAGAACTCACAGCACCGACGCAGCCGGCCCGGTACGCGAGCTACTGGCGTCTCCAGGCCCCTGGCGGGCAGCTCTTCGGTGCGGTCGTCTACACCGAGATCATGGTCAGCTCGGACGCCGTAGCCCCCGTCTCGATTCCCGAAGTGGGCCCCCGGCCCTCTCCGACGCGCTGGCCGACCGCGCCGCCGGTGACATACAGCGTACCCTTCCTCCCCACCTTGCAGGCAACCGAAACGCCCGCTGCGACAGGTTTGCCAACTTCCAACCCGACATCCAGCGATGGTTCCTGCGGAGCACCTGATACGCGGTTCAGGGCGGTGGTGCGACAGGCGGACTCCCTGGGCATCAGTCTGCCCTGCCTCTCACCAGGCACCCCAGCCGGGACCGTCACAACGGAACCGGGCATTTTCCAGGTGTTCTGGCAGGAGATCGACGGCTCGGACCCCGCCGTGCGGCTGCGGAGCTTCGTAATCGTGCGAGAGGCCACGCGCACCATCTACGTCCTGAAAGGGAAAGACGCGGCGACCTATCAGGCCGAGGCCCGCGCGTATGACGACACGTGGTCAACAGAGATGCCCGAGCAGCCGGCGGCGTGCGCGCCCCTCGTACCGCCACCGGGGCACAGCATGCCGAGCCGCTGCATTGGCTGGCTGTGGTGCGAACAGAGCATGTGGAACTCAGTCGGCTGGCCCCAAGATGGCGCCGAAACGGTCACGCTCGTGGCACAGGGGGAACGCAACCAACTACTTCTGCAGATCATCAGCCAGTCAGCAGGAACGTACCTGGTCGCGATCGACCTCGACGCCCGGGCTGCTACGGTCTACGAGGCACGCTAACCCTTGGACGACATCCTGAAGTCGAGCAACGCGGGCACGGGATAGTCTCGGCGCACGCGCTCCAGCAGCTCGGACGCCGACAGTGCCTGGCCCTCCCCGGTGCGGCGCAGACGGCTAACGTGGTAATCGAGCCAGAGCTGCGAAAGCGAGCGCTCGCCCTCCCGCAGGTCGTCGACCACCAGGCTCCCATCGAACAGCGGCTCGACCCGTTCCAGGTCCCCTACCTCCAGAGCTGCCTGCCCCTCGAGCAGGCGGATGCGCCCTGCTGCACGCACCTCGCCGGACAGCCCTGCGAGCAGATCCAGCCAGGTCTGAGCATGGCCCATCGCAATGAGCTTCTGCCCGACCTCGACCGCCAGAGGCAACAGAGCTGGCTGCATCTCGAGCGCCTGGGTATACCGCTCGAGGGCGATCTCGAAGCGCCCCTCTTCCCAGGCCACAAAGGCCAGGTTCCGGGCTGCCCACGCATTGGCCCTGTAGGCCAGCGAGAGGCGCCATGCCTCCTGTGCCCCCGCCCGATCGCCTGCCGCATAGCGCATCACGCCGAGATGCAACAATGCCCACCAGCGTGACTCGTGGTCTGGTTCCTCGACGACAAAGCGTTCCAGGTATCCAGCCCATTGAGGCTGGACGCAGTAGCCATTGGGGCTATCCAGCGGGCTGAGTGCGGGGAGCCTGCCCGCGCGCAGCAACGCGACCCACGGTTGCTGGATCTCGGTGAGCGAGGCATCGTCGAAGGCCAGGTTTGCGGTAAAGGACGGCTCGCCGGAGACCTCACGTCGCATCCGTTCCAGGGCGCCCCAACCCGACCCGCGCTGGAGCAGGCTCGCAGCTTGGCCCACTTCAGGCAGGTCGAGCCAACCAGCACAGCGACCCAACTCAGCATCGAGAAAGGGCCCCGGCACGAGCGCCTCCAGGCGGGTACCGACATCTGCGACCGCGGCCTGCCAATCGGGGCCGTGGACGGCAACCGGATCAGCCTCCATCAGGCCATAGGCCTCGAGCCACGTCCACTCGGCTCCGGGCGGCATAGGCAGGTGCTCCAACTGCGTCCGCGCGAGCCCGGCCTGGACCTCGATGTAGGCACGCCCCG
>JAKJAE010000164.1:6143-6426 GCA_022707665.1 Chloroflexota bacterium | reverse complement strand
GGCGCCAACAATCCATGAGGCCTTCCACATTGCACGTAGCGGACGGCCGGGTCCCGTTCTGATCGACCTGCCCAAGGACATCCAGATCGCGTCAACCGAGTTCATTCCGCCCGAAGGTGAAGTGAACCTACCGGGGTATCGTCCTGTGCCTCAAGCAAACCCTGCTGCCGTTCAGCGCGCCGCGGAGTTGATCAACGCCGCGAAGCGGCCTGTCATTCTTGCAGGGCAGGGCGTCCTTCGATCAGGAGCGATGCAGGAGCTGCAGGCCTTTGTGGACAAAGCA
>JAKJAE010000164.1:0-6133 GCA_022707665.1 Chloroflexota bacterium | reverse complement strand
GCGGCTTCCCGGAGTCACACCCCCTTGCGTTGGGGATGATGGGGATGCACGGTGAAGCCTTTGTCAACCAGGCCATTCAGGAAGCAGACCTGATCCTGGCCTTCGGCATGCGTTTCGACGACCGGGTCACGGGAACGCTGGCAACCTATGCACCCAATGCCCGTCGCATCCATGTCGATGCCGATGCGGCTGAACTAAACAAGCTCGTGAAGGTCGATGTACCGATCCTCGGCGATTTGCGCGAGGTGCTGGTGCAGATGCTCCCCCTCATCGCTTCTGCGACTCACGCCGAGTGGCTATCACGGATTGAGGCGTGGCGTGGCGACAGTGCCGATAGGAACATCCTCAACCGCCCAGAAAACGGGCGCCTTGTGGCTGCCCATTTCATCAACGACATCTGGGAAGCTACCCAGGGTGAGGCCATCGTGGTCAGCGATGTCGGTCAGCACCAGATGTGGACCGCCCAGTTCTACCGCAACAATGTCCCCCACTCCGTTGTCACCTCCGGCGGCCTCGGCACGATGGGCTTCGGCCTGCCCGCCGCCATCGGCGCGCAGTTCGGCCAGCCGAACCGCGAGGTGTGGCTCATCGCTGGCGACGGCGGTTTCCAGATGACGATGCACGATCTGGGGACGATCGTCCAGGAGAACCTACCCATCAAGATTGCCCTCTCCGACAACGGTTACCTGGGAATGGTGCGCCAGTGGCAGGAGCTGTTCTACGACAAGCGCTACGAGTCCACCCGGCTTGTCAATCCCGACTTCGTCAAGCTAGTCGAAGCCTACGGCGTTCGCGCGTGGCGGGCAACCAACCGCGCTGAAGCCCGAGCAGCGATCGCCGAGGCACGCGCACACGATGGCCCGACGTTCATCGACTTCCAGGTAGTGGACGTGGGCGAGGAGGGAAATGTCTACCCCATGGTGCCCTCTGGCGCCGCCCTCCACGAGATGATCCGGCGCTCGCATCCGGATACCAATACTGACTGACGCACCAGACCACGCAAAGGAGACGGATATGCAGAGCACGCTGATTGCCCTGGTTGAGGATAAGCCCGGTGTGCTGAATCGGGTCGCCAGCCTTTTCCGCCGTCGAGCCTTCAATATCGAGAGCCTGGCGGTGGGGCACACGGAGAAACCCGGCATCAGCCGGATGACCATTGTCGTGGACAGCTCACGTACCGACGTCGAGATGGTGGTCCAAAACCTGCTCAAGCTGGTCAACGTCATTCGCGTCGAGGACGTCACTGACGTACCGACCGTGATGCGTGACCTGGCGCTCGTCAAGGTGCGTGCAGGCGATGGTGCGACCCGGGCCGAGATTATGCAGATCGTCGACACGTTCCGTGCGCGTGTCGTCGACGTTGGCCTGAAAAGCCTCATGGTAGAGGTCACCGGCACCGACGACAAGATCAACGGTCTGGTCGAGGTTCTGCGGCCCTATGGGATCGACGAGATGGTACGAACAGGACGCGTAGCGATGGCGCGCGGCGGTGGTGAGATCACGGCATAGACCCGGTCCGCCCACTACCCGAAGATTTGACCAGAAGGAGACGGAAACATGGCGAAGATTGACTTTGGCGGTGTCGTTGAGACGGTAATCATGCGTGAGGAGTTCCCCCTGGACAGGGCACGCGAAGTCCTGAAGGATGAGGTCGTCGCTGTCCTGGGATATGGCGTACAGGGACCAGCCCAGTCGCTGAATATGCGTGACAACGGAATCAACGTCATCATCGGCCAGCGGGAGGGCGACAAAGTCACCTGGGACAAAGCCGTAGCCGATGGCTGGGTGCCCGGGAAGACGCTCTTTGGTCTCGAGGAAGCAGCCGATCGCGGCACCATCATCCAGTACCTGGTCTCCGACGCTGCACAGATGATGACCTGGCCCCGGATCAAGCCGCACCTTAAGGCTGGAGATGCCCTCTACTTCTCACACGGGTTCTCCATCGTCTATGGCGACCAGACCGGCGTCGTGCCGCCCGACTTTGTCGATGTGATCATGGTGGCACCCAAGGGATCGGGGACAAGCGTGCGCGCCAACTTCCTGGCGGGAAGTGGCATCAACAGCAGCTACGCCGTCCATCAGAATGCCACGGGCCGAGCTGAGGAGCGGACAATCGCTCTGGGCATCGCAATCGGCTCTGGCTATCTCTTCCCAACCACCTTTGAGAATGAGGTTCACAGCGACCTCACCGGTGAACGGGGCATCCTCATGGGCGCTCTGGCCGGCGTCATGGAAGCCCAATACAACCTGCTGCGCGCACACGGCCACAGTCCCAGCGAGGCCTTCAACGAGACGGTTGAGGAGCTTACCCAGAGCCTCATCCGCCTCGTCGACAAGAACGGGATGGACTGGATGTATGCCAACTGTAGCACGACCGCACAACGCGGTGCGCTCGATTGGCTCCCCCGCTTCCGTGATGCCGTTGCGCCGGTCTTCGATGAGCTCTACGCCAGTGTCGTATCCGGCGAGGAGACCCGCATTGTCCTGGAGGCAAACAACGCCCCTGACTATCGCGCGCGCCTCGAGGACGAGCTACGAGCAATGCGCGAATCAGAGATGTGGCGTGCCGGCGCAGCCGTGCGTTCACTGCGCCCGGATAGCTGGAACCACTAGACGGAAGCGGACACGTGACAAAGGGCTCGGGAACTGAGCTAGCGGAGACGGCCTGCACCAGTTACCCCACAGCCCTTTGTGCCTGATTCCGTAACCAAACTCACAAGAGCGGAGGAGCACTGATGGACGATAGCGGCATTGCCACCCCTACCCGGATCATTGTCTTCGACACGACCCTGCGCGACGGTGAGCAGTCACCTGGGGCAGCCCTTAACGTGGATGAGAAGTTAGAAATCGCCCGCGTCCTTGAGGCTATGGGCGTGGACGTGATCGAAGCGGGCTTCCCCATCTCGTCGCCCGGTGATTTCGTCGCCGTGCAACGTCTATCACAGGAGATCCGGAGCTGTATCATCTGTGGTCTGACCCGCGCCCGCAAGGGCGACATCGAGTCCGCCGCAGAGGCTCTGAAAGGCGCCGCGCGTCCTCGCATTCACACGGGCCTGGGTGTCTCCGACGTTCACATCCTGCACAAGCTGAGGACGACGTATGAGCGGGCACTCGAGATGGGAGTAGAGGCCGTTCGCTATGCCAGGCAGTTCGTCGACGATGTGCAGTACTACACCGAAGATGCTGGGCGGGCAAGGCCAGAGTACCTCTACCGTGTGCTGGCGGCAGTGATCGACGCCGGTGCCACCGTCGTCAACATCCCGGATACCACCGGCTACACGTCGCCAGAAGAGTTTGGCGCACTGATCCGCGGTATCGTGGAAAACGTTCCAAACATCGACAGGGCCGTGATCTCGGTCCACTGTCACAACGACCTTGGGATGGCTACGGCCAATACGTTGGCAGCCGTGCGCAACGGCGCGCGCCAGGTCGAGGTCACGGTGAACGGCATCGGCGAGCGTGCCGGCAACGCGTCGCTCGAAGAGGTCATTATGGCGCTCAAGACCCGTCGCGACCATTTCGGCGTCGATGTCGCCATCGACACGACCCGCCTCTATCCGATTAGTCGTCTCGTGAGCAACCTGACCGGCATCACGGTCCAGCCCAACAAGGCCATCATTGGGTCGAATGCCTTTGCCCACTCATCAGGTATCCATCAAGATGGTGTCCTCAAGGAACGTACGACCTACGAGATCATCGACCCCAAGGATGTGGGTGTGCCAGACTCGGCCATCATCCTCTCAGCCCGTTCAGGTCGCCACGGACTACGGCACCGGCTGGAGGAGTTGGGCTATACGCTGGACGAAGGACAGTTTGAGAAGGTCTACCGGCGCTTCCTCGAAGTGGCCGACAAAAAGAAGACGGTTGAGACCCGGGATCTCGAAGCCATCGTCTCCGATGAAGTCGAGGTGTTCTTCAAAGAGACATTCCACCTCGACCATGTGCAGGTGTCCTGTGGCGACCACAGCATCCCTACGGCGACCGTTCAGATCACGGGACCGGATGGCACTGTACACTGCGATGCCGACCACGGCACCGGGCCAGTCGATGCTGTCTATCGCGCCATCAACCGGGTGATCGGTGAGCCCAATGAGCTGATTGAGTTCTCGATCGAGGCAATCACTGAGGGCGTCGACGCAGTGGGCCGCGTGACCATCCGCATCCGGGCCCACGAGCCCGTCAATGGTGCCGTGCGTACCATCTTCAGTGGCCACGCCGCAGACAATGACATCGTCGTTGCATGTGCCCGGGCCTATATGTTTGCGCTCAACAAACTGATCGCGGCGCGAACGGATGTAACCAAGGCCTAGAGGTTAGGCCGTCGGATGAGTGGATCCAGTAAGGAGAGAGAGATGAGTACCAGACAGTCAGCGACATCGGCAGAAGAAAGAAACACCGAAGGTGACCATGAGGCGCGCCCGGCGAAGCAGTGGGAGTCGTTTCCCCAGCCCGCCGACTGTTCCGTCAAGTGGGATTTCGAGGGCCTGAGTCAGCCCCCACGCGCCCGCGAGCAAGTTGATACTACTACCGGCGCCACCTCGCGCGACGCGTAAAGAGCCAGGGGGACTCAGTGGGACACACACTAGCAGAGAAGATCATCGCAACGCATGTCGTCAACGACGGAGGAACCGTCGGTGTGGAGGGGGTTCGCCCCGGTGACCTAGTGGAGGTCGCCGCTGATGTGGTGCTGTCCAACGACATCACGGCACCCATCGCCATGCGCGAATTCGAGAAGCTCGGCGTTGACCGGGTCTTCGACCCGGAGAAGGTCGTGATGGTGGCGGATCACTTCGCTCCCAACAAGGACATCAAGAGCGCAGAGCAGTGCGCCGTGATGCGCCGCTTTGCCCAGGAACAGGGACTCCCCCATCATTATGACGTTGGCAAGATGGGCATTGAGCACGTCCTGCTGCCCGAGAAGGGCCTGGTGCTTCCGGGCGATCTCGCCATCGGGGCCGACTCTCACACCTGCACCTACGGTGCCCTGGGCGCCTTCGCCACCGGGATGGGCTCCACTGACATCGCCGTCGCGATGGCGACCGGTCAGATCTGGATGCGCGTTCCGGAGACGATGCGCTTCGTCTACACGGGTGCGCTCCAACCCTGGGTCGACGGTAAGGATCTCATCCTGTACACCATCGGCAAGATCGGTGTGAGTGGCGCGCTCTACCGCGCCATGGAGTTCACCGGCCCCGTGATCGACAGCCTATCCATGGCCGGGCGTTTCACAATGGCCAACATGGCGATTGAGGCTGGGGCCAAAGCGGGCCTCTTCGATGTAGATGCCCAAACATTGGCCTATGTTGACGGACGCGCGAAACGTGACTACCACGTTGTGCACGGCGATGCCGATGCATCCTTCCTGGAGACTGTGGAAATTGACGTAACCGGAATCGAGCCTCAGGTAAGCCTGCCCCACTTGCCCGAGAACGCCCACTCAGTAAACGAAGTGACGGGCGTGAGCATCGACCAGGCTGTCATCGGCTCATGCACGAACGGGCGCCTGGAGGATCTCCGCGTCGCGGCTGGGATTCTGTCGGGCCGTCAGGTTCACGACGGGGTTCGCTGCATCGTCATTCCGGGCACACAGCAGGTCTACCTGGAGGCCTTGCGCGAAGGTCTGATCGAAGCTTTCATCGAAGCCGGTGCTGTGGTCAGCACACCCACCTGTGGCCCCTGCCTGGGTGGGCATATGGGCGTCCTCGCTGCCGGCGAGCGCGCCATCAGCACCACCAACCGCAACTTCCGTGGTCGAATGGGGCACCCCGATAGCGAGGTCTATCTGAGTGGGCCCGCGGTCGCTGCCGCGTCCGCCGTCGCAGGCCGCATCGCCCACCCTGAGGAGGTCTTGGCATGACCGAGCGCAGCACGGTTCTCACTGGAAAAGCCTGGAAGTACGGTGACAACATCGACACCGACGCCATCATCCCGGCACGTTACCTGAATATGTCCACACCCGAAGAGCTGGCGCAGCACTGTATGGAGGATGTGGATCCTGGTTTTGCCTCTGCCGTTCGGACTGGCGACATCATCGTAGGTGGCGAGAACTTCGGCTGCGGCTCCTCGCGCGAGCACGCGCCCCTGGCCATCAAGGGCGCCGGGTGCAGCTGCGTCATCGCAGCCTCCTTCGCCC
>JAKJAE010000163.1 GCA_022707665.1 Chloroflexota bacterium | reverse complement strand
CGCCGTGCAGCCATCACCGGGTCAGCACTCACGGCTCCCGACCCGAACTCGTCGATGATATGGAACCGCCCGACACCCGGCGGGGTGACCTCATCGTTGGTGTAGGCAGCCCAGTACTCCCAGAGCAGATCCTCATTGTAGCGGATGATCACGCTCTCCCGCCGGCCCTGCGACTCGAGCAACTCCTTCGAGAAGCCCTCCTCCACGGCGTAGACGCCCAGCGGGCGCCCGTTCTGGACCACGTGGGCGAAACCGTAGCCGACGGCCAAAACACCCTCGCGCCGCAAGGTCTCGAGGAAAGCCCACTCGTTCACATAGCTCCGTGTGGACGGATCCTGCAGCGAGAACACCCGCATTCCCATCACCGCAGCACTACCACGGACCTCGATCCGGTACGACCACTTGTCGCGGGTAAAGTGATCGCCCCAGTCACCTTTGAGTCTCAGCCGCACCGGCACTGCCGGACCATCGCCCACGCGTACCGTCGCCGGCACGAAATCCGCATTCGTCGACTGGAGGATCCAGGTCTTGAGCGCCTCCTCGCGCTTCGCCTCGATCACGGCGAAGTCGTCGGGAGCGATGTCAAGGTAGAGCGTCGGAAGCTCCCCTTCCGCGGCGGCACGCTCGGGGTCGAGGCCTACACCCATGGCATCGGCATCGGGCGCGGTGGGCGTGGGCGTGTGGGTGGGCAGAGGCGTGGGCACCTGAGGAACAGAAGTCACCAGCGCCAGACGTGCGGGATCCTCCCCGGCGTCACCACGCCAGAGCCTGCCTGCAACCACACCCCCAGCAAAGGTGAGGAGCAAGAGCGTCACCCATCCGAGGGTCCGGCCACGGCGTAGAGTAAGCCCTCTCATAGATCGGGCGCCGCCATCACACCGCGCACATACTTCGAGAACCGGTCAACCCGTGCGGGCAGGGACGACACGATATCCGCAAGTCTCTGTGTCGCCTCGCCATCCGTGCCCGCCTTGAGCTCCACCACGATGACGTCGCCCATCCGGGCGGGCCGGCACAGATTGGGTCGCGACGATGACCGCTGGTCAAACGCCCGAAGGTCCGTGTCGACCGTCAGGCGGATCGCGCCGTCAGGCGTCGCGAAATACTCGCGCCAATAGCTGTTGATGAGTACGGGCTGAGGGAACCGGGCGAGCCAGTTGGGCACACGACTGCCCAGTGCCGACCAGACCTCCTGCTGAAGCTCGGACCAGAGCGACCTGACCAGGTCCAGATCGCGAGCCACCGGGACGATCTCCTTCCATCCAGTGAGGCCGCGTTTGCGCTTGAGCTCCAGTTGCGGAGCGTGCGCCTGTGCGAGGGCCAGCCCATACCATCGCACGCGCAGCTTCGATCGCTCAGGCACGCCGGCAAGGTTCGCGTTGAGCCCGGCGTAGTCGGGGGTATCGAAATAGACATTGTTCACCTGCCGTGGCGGATAGGTGCGCCGCCACTGCGCCGGGTGCAAGCGCACCCACGCGCGCACGTCACCCAACAAGTGGCCAGGCAGCGGGACCTTGGCCTCCACCCGCGGGGGCGTCACGGTCACAGAGGTCGTAAGCTGCGTGGTACTTATAGTCACGGTTGCCCCCAGGCAGGGCTGGAGTCCACCGCTATCGGGATCGCGGCCTCGAGGCCCCAGACACGCGTGACCAGCGAGAGCTCCCCGCGGCCTACCTGTAGATCCGCGGGCAGGGCCTGCAGTGGCACGACAAACGACGCGACCACCGGCGCGCTCCCCACCCTGCCGGCAAACACCGTGGCACCATCTGCCGCGGTCCAGAGCACCGCCGGGTCAGGTTCGGTGACCCAGGCAGAGTCCATCGCCAGGTACCCCTGGCCGCCGAAGTCCAGCCCCAGCACCTCAACGGGGAAGGGAAGGATCGCCCGCAGATCGATGCGCAGCCCCGCCGTATCGTTTGCGATCGCCGCGAACAGCGTCCGTGACGGCTCGACAAAGGCACGCATCGCAGCCTGGTGGCCAACCAGCGTTGACCGCAGGGCCCCGGCCTCTCCTCCCAGCGCCACAAAGAGCGCCTCGAGGTCGCCATCGGTAAGCACGAGATCGACCACAGCCGGATCGCAGAAGCGGTCTATCCAGACCGCAATCTCGCGCTGCATGGTCGGATGCGCCATGAGCGGCGTCAGGAAAGGGGTCGCCGCGTCGGGCGTCCAACCTGCAGGCAGTGGAACGAGCAGCCCCGTCGCCCCGTCGGAGACGAACGCCAACGTCCGCCAATCCAGCTCAGTAGCTCCGTGCCAGAGCGCAGTCGCCGCGACCATCCGCGCGAGCGCCTGGTCGTCAACGACTTCCGAAGGCGTCACCGCGCCCGAGGCAAGGCTTTCGAGCGCCGCAACGCTACGCGCGGGGAGCTCAACACCCGCCCCTTCTCCGCCGCCGGACGCGAGCGAGGTCAGGACGGGCTTGGCATAGCCATAACTGCGCGGCGCTGCAGGATACGGCCAGGGCAGCTCAGTGCCATCAAAGGTAACCATCACCAGGCCGGCAGCCGAGCCACTGGCGGCAGTCGCGGCGGAAGCGGCTTCCTCTGGCAGAGCCTCCAGCACATAGGCCCCCCACCCGCTGCCATTGACGCTGACGTTGATAAAGCGCCGTTCGGGCACAGCCAGGCCCACGGCACCAAGGGTGCGCAGATACCCCATTCCCATCACGCTCGCAGCGTCGGCTGGCGCAAGAATGGCGCTGTGCATCCCCATCAGGCGAGCGCCCGCTGCAAGCTCGACCGTGAAGGCCGGACTCGACGAGAGGGGAGCATAAAGGCGCGCGGGCGCGGGGCAGAGCGTCGCAGGGAGACCCCCGGCGGCGCCGCCGAGCTGGACCGTCACGCAGTCCGTTTCAGAAAGCGCTACCTGGCCCTGGCGCTGCGACTCGACGACCCGCATCCAGCGCTGATAGCTCTCGAAGTCGACATCAACCTCGAGCACTGGCCACGCGCGGCGCAGCTGCCAGGCCCGAAGCCGCGCTCCGGGATTGCGCAGCGTGGAGCTGAGCGACCGCACGGTCCCGTCGGGAAGCACGACCGCAAGGGCGAAGCCTAGCAAAAGCCCCAGCACGAGGCCCACCACGAGTGAGCGCCGCGAAAGTCGCGGCTGCGCGCCCGGTGCACGCTCTGCCTTGATCCTCAATCAGTCCCCCAGCACCTGCTCGTGTTGCAGCAGGCTGATCTCAGCCCCCGCAAAGGTGGCCTGGAGGTCCGCAACGAGGTCGTTCACGATCTGAGAATCGCGGCAGTCGATGAAGTAGGTGAGTTGCAGCGTGCCATCGCGACTGTCGAGCCGCCGGAAGTCGACGACGTCCACGTGCGAGAGCAGGCAGGCGTTCACCTTACTGAGCGAGGCTTCGGGCGACTCGTCGACCAGGATATTGAGGTAGAGGTTATGGTTCTCCGACTGTCGGTTCAACACCAGCCGGATCGCCAGGTAGCCCAGGAGCAAGGCCACACCGACAACGGTCACCCAGCGCTGCTCCGCCCCCACACCGAGGCCTATAGCGATGGCGATGAAGAGGAACAGCAGCTCCTCGGGCTCCTTGATCGCCGTACGGAAGCGCACAATCGAGAGGGCCCCGACCAGGCCGAGCGAAAGCGCCAGCGACGACTTGACAATGCTGATCACGATGCCCGTGGTCAGCGTAAGGATGGGCAAGAGCGCCGCAAGCTTGCGCCGGTTGGTGAGGGATTGGCCGTAGGCCTGGTAGTACCACGCCACAACCGCGCTCAGGGCCAGTCCGAGGAGCATATTGAGCGCGAACGTCGCAAGCGAGGCGGTCGGCGAGGCGATCCACTGATCCATGGGCACTCCGTTCGGATATGATGCGCCATTATAGCATGGGCGCACCTGCAGGCACGGGATGAGGTCGAGGTCGACAGGCAGTCCGAAGCCGGAGCACAAGTCAGTGTGCTCCGGCGATCACCAGACAACACCCCAGGCAAGTACCACTCTGTGTACTACACGCCACTCACTGGCGCCCGTAACACTCCCCTGCTACCGCAGAGAGATCGGCAGGTAAGTGCGGTGAGTGGCGCCAAGGAGGCCATAGACACCCGTGGACGTAACATCCGCCACCAGGAAGCCCGGAAGCTCGGCAACCTTGGTTATCCCATCCGTCACCCAACCGCTTGCCGTGACCCGATAGAGATCGATCGTGTCTCGCACAATGGCGCCTGACTCGCGGTATCCCAACACCACTCGGACCGGCGATGAGAACTCTCGGGTAGCCTGAATCGCGCCACCATCGAGGACAGTATCCAGACAGAAGAAGTGGCCCATACCCTGAAGGTCGCCCTGGATGTTCGATTGTACGCTATAGGTAACGGTCACCGTCTCCGTCGAGCTGAACACGCTCTCTGGGACGGCCAGGAGCGTCAGGTGATCGCGCGTCTCGACCCACAGCGCGCCGCCCTCAGGCCCGATCTCGCTTGCATCGTAAGGCACGGGCGTGGGCATTGGAGTCGGGATGGCTCCCGTAGCATCCCTGGCACAGCGAAAACCAATAAGGTGCGTCGAATAGATGTCGGATTCGTCAAACCTGTTCCAGGACGTGATATGGGTGATTGGATCATCCCACGACCCGCCCTTCGCCAGATGCTCATTTGCATCTGTGCTCGCTGGACCAGGTGGATTGTAGTAAGGAGCTTCGACGAAATAGAGCTTAAGGTACAGGTCGTTAACCCACTCGCGGACGTTTCCGGCCATATCGTAGACGCCATAGGGGCTTGCGTAGTCGACATAGCCGCCAACAGGCGATGTGTCACCGACACATCGGTGCTCGCGCAGCTCTCCAACTGGGTTAAGGTACCACTGCATGTAGTTGGCCCTATCGCAGGAGGGGGCCTCGTTGCCCCACGGAAACAGACGGTGATCGGTTCCACGTGCAGCCTTCTCCCACTCTGCCTCGGTCGGCAGACGCTTTCCAGCCCACCGGCAATACGCATCTGCGCGCGGCCAATCGACATGAATAACGGGATAGGATGCATATACGGGGTTGCCGTAGTAATCTGTCCTTGTGGTTGAGCTGGTGTATAGGGGAGGCTGGCACCCACCAGCAGCGACACACGCAGCATATTGTGCGTTCGTGACCTCGGTCTTGTCGATATAGAAAGCATCAAGGTACACAGCCTGAAGGGGCTTAGACTCTATCATGCACTTGTAGATTCCCGCGGTGTCTCCAGTACATCCTCTGATGTACTCACCCTCAGGGACATACGCCTCTTGGCTGAGCGCCGTCACGGCATTGTACGTGTTCTCGGGCTGTGTACCGTGGGATATCGGGTCGATTGGCCAATGTGCTGCAATGGAAGCTAGAGCTAGCACCAAGGCCGCTGTGGTGAACTTGAAGCGCATGTCCATAGTGGCATCCCTCCCAGTCTGATTCTGCACCAAGGCACGCGGCCCATCCGCGCATCCTATCGTGAGAACGCCAGTAGATGCGGCCCCGTCCTCAGCGACTTCCGCGCCCGCCAGGATCGCAGGAGTTTGCGTGCACCGTGTCAGCAACCACGCATTATAGCATGGGCTCAGATCCACGGCCCCTACTGCTGCCCCTCAGCTCGTTTTCTGGGCGATGCTTGGCGACGCAGCCAGACGGCGAAGGCTTGACCGAAGGCGCAGACCTGACCAGAGGCTGGATCCCCAGGTCACGGCCGCCTCATCTGCTGCAGCGCGCACCGCAGCCGGTAGCCCGCCTGACCGGGGTTGAGCGCGCCGGGTGTGACGACAGTCCGCACGCCATAGCAGCGCGCGTCCTGCGAGGCGCACGCGGGCGGGTCCACGATCCACCCATCCAGGGTGTCGTTGCTTCCTGTCCCGGTGAAGGCGGCGCCGTCATCAGCGCCCAGCCGGCTGAAGGACGTGTCGAAGGTCACCCCATCGGCCAACACCCCGAACGTCCACGGCGTCACCTCGCGTCCCTCAGCCACGAAGTCGATGCCCGTGCCATCGGCGGAAAGGAGCGCCAGACTGTCATTGCCAGTGCCCAGGGCGAAGCCGGGCTCGCTCCAGGTATCGAGCGTCCCGTTGCCCACGTAGAGCACCAGCGTGCCTTCCCGCGCGTCAAGGTCGTCCCGCGGAAACGCCGCGGCATTGCCAGGCGTCTCCGTAGCCACGATCAGGATCACCGTGCCACACGGCACATCGGCGAACGCCTCGCTCTCCGGAAAGATGAGCGTCCCCTCCGCATCGCCGTCCCTGGTGTCGTTGTCGGTGAGGCGCCAACCCCGCAAGTCGGCGCCGCCCCGAGCGCGCACGAGCAGCTCCACCCAGTCGCCCTCCAGCGGTAAGTGTCGCAGCGAGCTATACCGCGTGCCGTCGTCGTTGATCCACAACTCGTTGATGATCACATCGTCAGGACGGGGCCCCGGTGCATCGCCACTCACCGGGGTGAACAGCGCAGTCAGCGTGATCGGTTCGGTCACCGTGAACACAGCGCGGCTGCCCGCCGCCA
>JAKJAE010000162.1 GCA_022707665.1 Chloroflexota bacterium | reverse complement strand
TAGTTGCCCGACGTGATGGGACGAGCGAAGATCATCCGCCCAGCGGCTGTCTGCAGGACCTTGCTGACGACAACCTCAATCGTTGACCCGATGAAACCGGCCCCCTCCTCCACCACGACCATAGTCCCATCGTCGAGGTAGCCCACGCCTTGGTTGTACTCCTTGCCCTCCTGCAGCACGTGGATCGTGAAGCTCTCGCCGGGCAACAGAACCGTCTTGACGGCATTGGCCAACTCATTCACGTTCAAGACGGGAATCGACTGAAGCTCAGCCACGCGGTTCAAGTTGTAGTCGTTGGTGAGGATGGATGCTCCCATGTCTCTGGCCAGAACGATCAGCTTGTCATCAACTTCGCGGGCCGTGGGAACATCGTCGTCCAGAAGCCTTACCGGCACAGGGGATGCTTCCTGAAGCTGCCGAAGTATCTCAAGGCCACGACGTCCTCGGTTCCGCCGAAGTGTATCGGCCGAGTCAGCGACGTGCTGTAACTCGTTGAGCACAAACAACGGGACAACGAGTTCGCCTTGGATGAAGCCTGTACGGCAGATATCAGCGATACGCCCGTCAATGATCACGCTCGTGTCGAGCAATACTGCCATATGGGGCGCCGCGGGGGCAGGGGCCGGCGAGGCAGATAGCGGTTCCTTGGTCCCGAAGCGCTCACGGAAGCTCTGCATGAGATCGGGCCGCGCCAGCGCAACGGTGAGCCCTACATACCCGAATGCAGCAGCCACAATGATGGGTAAGAACTGCCCCAGAGGTTGCGGCAGAAGGGACACCGGGTAGGCTGCAATGGCCCCCAATGCCAGCCCGATGAAAAGCCCAAGTGTTGCCGCGAAAATGACGGCCGCAGACACCTGCTGCACAGCTTTCCGCAGGCGGGTAAACGGTCCCAATGCAAGGCGCGGCATCAGCAACCATCCCAGGATAGCCCCCAGGAGACCAGCAGCGATCATCACAGTCAGATGAACCGAATCGGAGACCGCCGGGAACTGTCCCAACAATGAGCCGAGGGCTATGCCCGACGAACCAAGAACCAGAAGCCCCACAATGCGGAAAATAAGCCTGGCCTGCTTCAGATGCATTAGGATAACTCCGTGGAATGAAAGTGGACGGCTAATCAATCACATTGCTTGAAAAGTACGTTGTTGTGCCTCGAGGCTGTGAAGTGAAAGGCTCAACTGGACACAACTTACCAGCGGGACGTCTGTCAGTGTACCCCGCGCCACAGCAGACAATGTAAGGATAAGTACACAACGCACTTTATCAGAAATAGTAACACGGTCAGTCATAATGTCAAAAAGATTGACTTTCACGCCGTTATTGGCTATAGTGAGACTCAGTTAACCCCTTGTCTAAGGAGAGGAATTATGGCTCGTTGCCCGGAGTGCGGCGAGAAGTTGGTCTTGCCCGCTACCCTTGCCCGTTGGGATCGCATCTCGTGCAGTTCATGCGGAGCCGAGTTGGAGGTCCTGAATCTCAAGCCACTCGAGCTCGAAGCTGTCTACGATACAGAGGAAGAAGGGCTGTTGGACGAGCTGGAAGAGGATCTCGACGACGCCGAGGAACTCGAGGAGATGGATGACCTAGAGTGGGATGACGAGGAGGGTGGCGAAGAGGAAGAAGAAGAGGAAGAAGAAGAGGATCAGGACTGGTAGGAACCAGCCCTGGTAGGCGCCAGGCTTCTTGCAGGAATAGGACAGGCCATCGGGGTTCCGATGGCCTGTTTTTCTTGGGTGATGGGGGTGCTGTTGTCGGCCGACTGGCTATGCTGAGCGCCGCGACAGGACAAACAGAACCGCAACAGCAATAGCCAATGCCAACACGATGAAACCAGCCACCCGCAGGATGATGTTCAGCGCATTGGTCACGCCGCCCTCGTTGTCTTTCGGTTCCTCGACGGGAGCGACGATCTCTGCATTATCTGTTCCAGGTGCAGGCTCTTCGGGCGCCGCAGAGGCCTCGCGGGTGTAAGCGAGCTCAATACTCTCTACCTCGCCGGCATCCAGCGTGAAGTTCCATTGGCCACCGTCCGAAAGGACGTATCCGGGCGGCGCCGTATGGCGGACGATGTAGTTCCCGGGCTCCAAATCGTTGAAACACCAGGGTTCGCTAATGCCATCGGTTGTTCGGCTATCAACCGGCCCACTCCGGGCGAGTAGGCTGACCTGGGCGTTGGGCAGCAGCATCTCACTTCCGTCGTCCTGGCGGAACATATCGGCATTCGCGTCGAAGAAAGCCAAGACACAGACGGCCCCCTTGCCCTGGGCAGGCACAGCAGGGAGGTCACCCGCCGTACCCGGGTTCGCCTGCGCCGGAGTTGGCTCAACCGCCAGTGGAGTCTCAGTTACCTCCGGTGTAGGTGTAGGAGTCGGCGTTACCGCCACACTCCCGGTCGAGGCTATCACGATTTCCTGTCCAATGCTCAGGAGGCTGGAGGAATCCAGACCGTTGAGATCATAGATCTGCTGGACATCTACGCCATACGTGAGCGCGAGGCCAAAAAGCGTGTCGCCGGCCACGACAGTATGGACGATGGCGCCATCACCGCGTGCAGTCGGCGTCGCAGCCAACGTGGGAGCAACCTCGGGCGCTTCTTCCGTAGGCGGAGGGGGAGGAGGCGTGGGGGTAGCGGTTTCCGTCGCGCCGATGATGCTCAGTGCAGCATTATCGAAATAGGCATCGTTGTGCTTGTTGGGCCATTTCCCGTACGCCTGGATGAAAAGCGTAGCCGCACCCGCCTCGCCAACCGTTGCCTGAACGGGGCCAACATACCCATATTTGTCGGGGTGGAAAGCCGCACCACTCCAGACGATGCTTCCCGAGAATGGATCCGTTCCACCATTGGGATCGATGCCAACACGGAAATAGAACCCATCGGGGTCACCACACGAAAGAGGCGGGGAATCCTCACCACAGGACCATGAGTGAGCATAGAAGGAACCCTGTACGACCGATCCCGCGGGGATATTGCGGACCACCTGGTAGTAGCCCGCGTTCTGCTTACCAAAGAACGTGAAGCACATCCCACTGTAGTAGCCCTGGTGGATGCGGCTCGGGGTGCTGTTGAACGGCGCCTCATTGGGAATGACTTTGCACTCCGGCCGTTTGAAGTCACCCTCCTGCCACCAGGTCACCCATCCTTCCGGAGTGAAGATCTCACCGTAGGCAACGCCGTTGAACGTGGAACGGGTCCAGTTGTCGTAGTTGGGTAAGGCATTATCGACGGGCTTGCCAACACCTTCGAAGCCAGGGTTGACCAGCAGGTTGACGCCGCCAGCCTGCCCCAGCGGGGCCCGGGCTTCCTCAGCTTCCACTGCAGTCGTGGGGAACAACGCGAACAGGGTGACCACCAGAACCAACAGGGTTGTCACCACCCTTAGCCTATTGCCAGACATGACCATGTGCCTCCTTGAATCGATCTCCGCCCAATACGCGTCTGCGACTCCCTTCTTACACCATCAGGCAATGCGACAGACCACCAATGGAATGGGGGATGAGCGGCATTGATGGTAATTCGATGGGAGAGGAACCTGGATCGAAACACGCGGCAGATTATAGCATACGGAATAGTGATGTCAACGCGGCCCAAGAGCCACGAATTTCGTCTGCGATCCAGGCACCTATGTCCAGGCCGGAACGCGTGAATCTGCAGACCAGCCAAACGCATCAGAACCAGCGCAACGCATCCGGGCTCAGCCACCCATGGACAACGTCACCTTCCCTGAACGCCGACCCGTACGTCGGCAAAGGCACGCTCAGCGTCGCCTCGCCGATCTGAAGACGTACCATCGTAGTTCGCCCCTGGAACACCTGCTGCGTTACCCGGGCAGTGAACCCGCTGCCGGGCGGGTCGCCGTCGGAGATCCGGATTCCCCAGGGTAGGACCAGTAAAGTCCCCTGGGTTCCTGCATCCGGAAGCGACACATTACATGGCATAGCCAGAGTTCCCAGGGCAGACGTCACGCGGTGGTCAGTCGTGACACAGGCAGGCAGAAGGTTGGTGTAACCCAGGAACCTCGCCACCCACGGCGTAGCGGGGTTCTCCCAAACTTCCAGGGGTGTTCCCACCTGGACGAAACGCGCCTCGTGAAGCAACGCGACCCGATCAGCCAGAGCGAAAGCCTCCGCCTGATCGTGGGTCACGACGATTGCCGTGACCCCCACACACCGCAGAATCGCTGCCAACTCGTCCAGGAGCCACTCGCGCAGTCGCCGGTCAAGCGATCCGAGTGGCTCGTCAAGCAGGAGTAGCCGGGGCTCAGGAGCCAGACTGCGCGCTAACGCGACACGCTGGCGCTCTCCGCCCGACAACTCCACGACATTGCGAGGCCCAAACCCCTCCAGGCCCACCAGTGCCAACATCGCCTCCGTTCTCGCCTTGATCTCAGATCGGGATTGATGCTGCATTCGCAGCCCGAAAGCGATATTCTGCTCAACCGTACGATGGGGAAAGAGCGCATAATCCTGGAACATCAGCACAATGCCACGACGATGCACGGGAACATGGCTCAAATCCCGCCCCTCCAGGACGATACGCCCGGCTTCCGGCTTCTCCAGGCCCGCGACGATTCTCAGAAGCGTCGTCTTGCCACTTCCCGATGGCCCCAGGAAACTGACGATCTCGCCACGTTCGATCTCCAGGGAAACATCCTGTAGCAATGGTTTGTTTTCATACGTCTTGAACACGGACTCGATCGCCAGAAACGTCATGCCCACCTCGATGCCGCTATTGCATTCAAGGACTCAGAACTCCTGTGATCCCGGAGGACGGATCCCCTCGATGGCGACGAAACCAATGACGCAGACCGCCATCAAAATCGTGGACATGGCGAGGGCTTGCCCATAGTTCAGCCCGCCGGGGCGTGAGAGAAACCTATACACGGCGATGGGAATGGTTGGCAGATCCGCTCGAGCAATCATCGACGTGGCGCCAAACTCGCCCATGGAGATCGTAAACGCAAAGATGGCACCGACCGTCAGCGCACGCCAGACAATGGGAAGATCCACTTCGCGGAAAACCGCCAGCGGACTGGCCCCAAGCGTCGCAGCCGCCTCGCGCAGGTTGGGCCGGATCGACTTCAAGGCGGGGAGCAAGCTACGGACGACAAAGGGAAGCGCTACCAGGGTATGGGCGCAGACGATAAGCGCCGTGGTTCCCCGCAAGTTCAGCGGAGGTCGACCCATAGTCAGCAGGTAGCCGAGCCCCAACGTGACGGCGGATGTCCCCAGGGGCAAGAGAAAGAGGGCATCGACCAGCCAACTACCTTTCCGACGGTAGAGGGCAAGCGCGACGAGTAATCCCAGAACCAGCGCGAGGGCAGTGGTCATCAGTGCAATCCGAACGGAGTTCCCAACTGCAGACAGCGGAGGCACATAGAAAACACTCTGCCGAGGATTCTCGAATAGCATCGCGAAGTAGCGGGGACCTGCGGCGACCGACCGCACCACCAGCGTCAACAATGGGTAGGCCAAGAGCGTCAGCATCAGCAGGAGGTTCCCGACGACGAGGAGTACCTCGCGGACCCCACGTGGCCGGCGTTGAGTGACCTGGCGCGGTTTGAGATCCAGCGGCCGCGTCAGCCGCCCCTGTAGGCGCGCATAGACCAGGGCAAAGACCAGTGTAAAGGCGATCTGAACCAGAGCCAGGGCTGCCGCCAGGGGCAGATTGGCAAACTGAATGGTCTGTCGGTAGATCTCCACCTCAAGGGTGGCAAAGGTGGGTCCACCCAGAATAAGGATCACCCCAAAACTCGTGAAGCAGAAGATGAAAACCAGGAGGCCCGCAGCGACGACAGCCGGCACGATCAGAGGGAGCGTGACAGTTCTGAACACGCGCCAGGGTGACGCTCCCAGAGTGCGCGCCGCTTCCTCGACCTGTGGGTCGAGCGTCTCCCAGAATCCCCCAACCATGCGAAGGACAACCGTGTAGTTGTAGAAGACATGCGCAACGAGGATGGCACCCAGCGAATGCCTGAAGTTGAACCCTTCGCCGAGCCAGCGCACGAGTAAGGACTCGGGTCCCAGGACTGCCCCAAACGCCGTCGCCACCACAACGGTTGGCAGCACGAAAGGTACGGTCGTCAGGGCGTGGACTAGACGTTTGCCGGGATACGTGTAGTGCGCGGACACGTACGCGCCAGGCAAGGCTATCAGAAGTGTGACGGCGGTAGACAGCGCAGCCTGACCAAGCGTAAAGCCCATCACCCTCAGAGTACCCGGGGCAACCAGGCGAGAGTATAGGGCCATCGGGGCGAGGCCCTGTTGCCAGAGAGCGCTAACGCGCAGAATCGACACGAGAGGATAGAAGTAGAACAGGAGCAGGTACACGGTTGGGGCAGCCATCAGGGCCACGAATGGGGCCCATCCGCTGGACCACATCCTTGACATCGCCTGTCTGGCACGGCCGGCCCCCGTTGCACCGGCCGTGGACCTGCTCATACCCACTCCCCTTACCTCAGAACCGCATCGATCCAACCATCCACCC
>JAKJAE010000161.1 GCA_022707665.1 Chloroflexota bacterium | reverse complement strand
CGAGGAGGGTAGCGGTGCTGTCCCCCCTGGAACGTAAAGCCCAACACGCTCGAGCGGTACCAACCTCTGTCCCAGAGTGCCACCCATGGCGTTAGTAGTCCAGTTCTCGATCGGCTGACGAGCGTGGAAGTCGCGGATACGTCCCGCCGAACGTTCCAGCGCGCCCCTCAGTGCCGGATCCAGAGACCGGTACGCGGCCTCCCATTCAGCTTTCGGCATCTCCAGTGCCTCGACCTTCACCCCATCGATGCGTTCTGTCCACTCGATCAGGGCCGCATCGCCGCGCACTCGCACGTCAGCCAGCAAGCGCGCAACCGCGGCCTCGGGCGTCAGCGGTTCACCAAAGACCCGAGCGATACTTGCCAGCACGACTTCGGGCACATCCTCCACCGTATCCGTCAACACCCGCGCGCCCGCCGCAGGACTGTCGTAAATCGTGATCATTGTGACACCTCCTGTACCGCAGCCATCATCGCCCTATAGCGATCGGGCTCCTCCTCAAAGATGTAAGTCACAGGCGTCACCACGACGCCGCTACCACCGATCGCACGCAACTCCGCAATCGCTTCGATCAGGGCATCGCGCCGTACGACGATCTGCACGGCGTACCAGTTTGGGTTGCCGTCGGCGACGAGTACCGGAGCGATCGTGGGTCCCTGCAACCCACCGAGGACACGCTCGCCAAGCATCCGCGACGCGATCGCATGCGGTGACTCCCCACGCATGTTCGCGACAATCATCAGGTGATCCTGTGCACGTAGATGTGCTTCCGTGAACTCCAGAAGCGTCCGGGCGATGCCCAGAACCTCGCTCCGGCGACTGAGCGCCGCGCGGTTGGCGATGAGCACTGCCTGCGAGCGGAGGATGACGCCTCCCTCCAGGGCGCGCAGCCGGTTGTCCTGTAGTGTCTGGCCCGACGACACCAGATCGACGATACAGTCAGCATAGCCAATCGTCGGTGCCACCTCCAGCGTTCCCTCGGCATACACCAACTCAAACGGCTCAACGCCGTTCGCAGTGAGGAAGTCCTGCGCCAGATGGGTGAACTGCGTTGCCACACGCAGCGGGCGCTTCCAGGACCGAGCTTCTTGCGCCAGATCAGCCACGGACCTGACCGCCGTCCACGATTCCGGAACCGCCACGGCCAGCCGACACCCCCCAAATCCCAGGGCCTCGTGCAGGACCAGGATCTCGTCCTGTGTGCCACCATGTTCCTTGGTGACGTCGAGGCCCGTAATGCCGAAATCGACGCTGCCGTCGCGCACGCTGATAACGATGTCGGTCGGACGCTGAAAGAGCACCGTCAAACCAGGAAGAGCCGGGATCGCTGCAGCGTACTGGCGAGGATTGGGCTTATGCACCTTCAGCCCGCACGCCGCCATGAACTCCACCGCCTCCTCGGCCAACCTTCCCTTGCTGGGCAAAGATATCCGGATCTCGTCACGTTCGAGCATTGTTGCCTCCTTGGGTAATACAAAACCCCCCGGATCGATCCGGGGGGTTCGCATTCTCTTTGTCTGAACCAGGCTAGGTCCCACTAGATGCAAGCGAAACCACACCTCCCGAATCGGGCGGCGTTCGCTTCGCATGATGCATGTGGAGAGCCTGCATACCTGTATTCACAATCAACACAATACCACAGTTGCCACGCTTGTCAATGCGCGACCGAATCAGGGGACGAGGAGTACTTTCTTGACACCATCCAGACCCTGCTCGATCATCGCGACGCCCCGCTCAAACCCCTCAAGAGGCAGCCGGTGTGAAACAAGGTCGTTCACCCTGACCACTCCCGATTGCAGGAGCGCAATAGCCTGGGTTGAGTTGCGTAGCGAGGTGAACGAAGAGCGCAACGTCAGACCTTTCTCGAAAATCTCAAAGGCATCCAGCGTCAAGGCGCTGCCGCGCGGCGGCACACCGAAAAGTAACACAGTGCCCCCACCACGCGCCAGGGCTACCGTTGCAGCCATGACCTTGGGCGCACCCGTCGCATCGATGACTACATCGTAGCCTGAAGGTGTGAGATCACTCAGATCGCTAACACCCCTCCGAGCCCCGTACGCCTTCGCGAGGTCGAGTCGCGCTGCCTGTCGTTCCAGAACGGTGATGTCGGTTGCTCCACGGCTCAGGGCGACCTGCAAGAGTAGCAAGCCGATAGGCCCGGCGCCCAGGATGACGATGCGATCGCCGATCCGAATCCCGGCTCGCTCGATGCCGTGAACAACACACGACAGTGGCTCGACAAACGCCGCCTCGTCGTAGGCGAGCGTTCCAATGTCGAAGACGGCCTTCTCCGGTGCGACTACGTACTCGGCCATACCGCCCGGGCGCGTGACACCCACTGCTTGCCAGTTCAGGCAGAAGTTCTGGCGGTTGTTGAGACAGTTATAGCAGTTGTCGCACGCAATGTTCGGCTCCACCGCAACACGATCCCCGGCCCGGAACCGGCTGACCCGTTCTCCAACGGCGACAACCTCACCGGCAAACTCGTGCCCGGGGATCACGGGATACTCGCCAAGGTACTCGCCTCGCAGAATGTGGACGTCGGTGCCGCAAATGCCACAAGCAGCGACCTTGACCATGACTTCCTCGGGATTTGGAGCCGGCATCGGAACTTCAACGACACTAACACTGTTAGGCTTGTGAATTGTCAGAGCTCGCATAGTGTGTTAGTCACCTCACGATTGGCCCAGTGCAGGCCATCTGGTACTTACTCTACATAACGAGACGTTCGTACAAGGACTCAGGGCTCAGAGTCGCGCAAACGTTCTCACGGCACATCACGGTCTGTGCAGCAGCAGCCATACCCAGGCGTACGGCCTCCTCAGGAGAGACGCCCTCGAGCAGTCCGTAGGCGACGGCGGCAGTCAGTGCATCGCCAGCTCCGCTGGGATCCAGCACCTCTGCGGGGAATGCCGCGATGTGCCCACTCTCCTCAGACGTTGCATAGCAGAGCCCTTCTGCGCCCAACATGATCGCAGCCAACTCCACACCTTCCTGCACCAGGCTGCGCGCCGCAGCCTGAATCGCTGCATCATCTCCCAGCGTCGTTCCCAGCAAAGCCTCTGCCTCGTCGCGGCCCGGGGTGATCGCCGTAATGGCTGGCAGATAGGGGCGCAACTTCCCTGCCAACAAGGCTGCAGTGGGATCCACGCATACAGGAACGTCGTACAGCTGCGTCAAACGGAACAGGGTCTTCAGCGCACCCGGCGATGGATTGGCGTCAATGCAGACGATGTCCGCCTCGCGCACCAACCGTCGCAAGCGGTTCAGGTGCCCCGGCGTGATCGACTCGATGATGCCCATAGCGTCGAAAGCAACCTGCAACTCGCGTGCTCGGTTGTAGACGGCAACGTAGGACGATGTCGGCTGACCTTCTACGACAAGACACCCTTCGGTGCCAATCCCCAGTTCGCCAAGCCTTCGGAGGAGTGCCCGTCCCCACCAGTCGTCGCCCACTGCCGTGATCAGTTGTACTTCAGTGCCCAAACGCGCCAGGTTTTCGGCCATGTTGCGGGCTACGCCTCCCCAACCCCAGCGAATCTCGCCGGGGTTGGAGCGCCCTAAGGCAACCTCGGCAGTGCGCGGGCGAACCTTCAAGTCCAGTCCGGCTGCCCCAACGACCAGCACGCGATGCTCATGATCGCTCATCAGTCCTCCCCCTTCGAATCACGGCTCGAGGTATCCCCAGATCCTTCAGGCGCTCCAGGAGCACCTCAGCGCCCTCGCCGCCGGTTGATGGCGATTCACCAGCCAGCGCGAATCGTCTACCGGCGATCGATCCCGCTGCCTCCCGTTCAACGATCACAAGGTACGCATCCCCCTCCCCGGGCGCCGTGTCACGCGTGGCGGTTTGTACAGCCACATACCGTGACGCTGGATTGAGGTACGGGAAGCCGCAATCACCCGTTTGCCCAGGCTGGAGATCCAGAGGAAGGTAGCGTGAAAGAACTTCGGAGGGTAGTGTAGCTCGAACACTCTCAACGGCAACCGCGCCAGTTCTGACCAGGCCGCCCTCTGCGGCGGTATAGACCGGCAGAACGGCCGTCAACCCAGGGCTGGACAACGCCTTCTGAACGTCCAGAAGGTCACCTATCCAACCGACCACATTGCGACAATCCGAGGATCGTGCGTCGTTATGCTCGAAACTCCAGTGGCGCTCGCTCTCCCCCAGTACGTGCTGGGCATAGGCGAACGTCTCCACCATACGCTCTCTGGCCCCAAGCGTGAAGTGGATCACCCCCTCTACGTAGACTGCGATAGCTTCGTTGTAGTGTGCGACCGCAGCAACCTGAAGCTCCAGCCAGTGGAGCGCTGTTCGAATCGCGTCCAGGCCCTCCTCCCATCGCCCAAGGCAACGATAGGCCTCAGCCTGACAGAGCAGGGCCAGCGCCTGTCCATGGCGATCGCGCAGATGTTTGGCCTGGCCGAAAGCTCGCCCCGCGGTCAGCAGAGCGAGATCGGGACGGCCTTCCTGCAACTGCTGCAGAGCCACTCCCAGAGCATCACGGTTGGGCCGGATGACATCACGCACATCCAGCAGACGGGACAGCGATAGCTCGTCAGGCAGCGAAATCCAACGCATCAAGGAGAACACCTATGACGCATCGGGGTGCAGCGGCAACTGGGGTGCGTCACCTCGAGGTGTGGAAGAAGATCCCTGGTCTCGGATACCTTTCACTATATGCAACAGACTGTCGGCCTGCTGCAACAGCATCTGCTGGGCCGCCGGGTTGCTCTCCGACATCGATTGGAGCACTTCGACGAAACTCGCAATCACCAACTGAGGCGGTATCGTCAGTCCGGCGGTGCGCAGCCGCTGCACCTCCTCGAGCATGCGATTGACAAACGCCACTTGCGCTTCGAACCTGGCGCTCTCAGCCAACTGCTCGTTGGCGGACTCGGCCTCCATCGTGTAGCGGTCAATGCCTGTCTGCAACTTGGCCTGCCAGAACTCGAGCCACTGGCGTGAGATGGCCGCCTCGGTCGGGCGGACGGTGCCCAACTCGAGACGCTCCACCATCACCCCGCGGCTTCTGGCCTCCGCTTTCACAAGCCGTCCAATTTCGACCTCCAGGTCGGCTACAAACCGTGGAACTGCCGCCGTCCGCGGAGGTCCTTCCTCACTGCCCAACCAGTACTGCGGATTGAGGAATTCGTCGAGACGATAGAGCTCCAGCCTGTCGCGCACGACGCGTTCCAGCACATCACTGGCCATCCTTGTCACCCAGTCCGCGATGCGATTGCTACCTTCGAGCCCGCGCACCGCTTTCGCCGTTGCCACCTTCAGCACGGCATCCTCATCAAAGGCGAAGGGCGACCCCGCTGGCGATACCCTCCCGGTCACCGTGGCCCCTGCTGCGCGGAGCTCATCATTCGTAACGGCAGCATGGCCAGGAGGTGCCACCCTACAGACGACGCTCGCCTGGCACGTTGCGGGAATACCATCGCGCGTCACAAAGTCCACGACCACCGTACGGCGCTGCGGGCGCAGGTCAACCACCTCCCATACCCGCTCGTAGGGCTGCAGGACGTGAAGCCCGGCACCCAGGACCCTGTGCAGCACTCCCAGACGACTGGTCACGACGGCGTTGTTAAGATCTACGCTCAGCCTTGCCGGTCCGCCGACCTTGTGGACGATAGGAGGCCCGTCCAGGTCCACGCGCCCGGATTGCACCCGCAGGACCGACGCACCAGCCAGTGTCTCACCGCCGAAGACAAGCTGCGTCGCAAGATCGTTCGCATCCTCCGGTGCCAGGTCATGTAAGGCTTGAAGGTACTGCTGCAAGGCCCTCAGGACGTGCACAACCGAAGCAGCTAGAGCAAGTCCAAACCCACCGACCAGGATGAAGAAGTTGATCTGATCAGCTCGCGTGACAATGGCAGTCGGATCATTCCACAGCGCGAGCGGCAGCGAGGCAGCATACGCGAGAAAAAAAGCACCCACGATAAGGGGGATCAGCAGCTTCGTTGGGCTCAAGGCTCGTCCTCCAACTCGGCCAGATCGCTGACCTGCTCATACAGGTGTTTGAGCGTGGGGAGGGCTGACTCAGGCAGCATATGCTGCACCTCAGGGTTTGCTGCCATCCGAATCAGGCTGCTGAGCATCGTGTAGGCGATGAAATCGCGCTGCGCATCGCTGTCCGTCGCGATCAGGCGCCGGCTCGCTTCCTCGATCATCTCGGATAGCAGCTTCTCACGGGCCTCCTGTCGGATCTTGCTCTGTGCCAACGCCCGCTTCCGTTCGAGCTCTGCTTGCCAGTCCACGACCTTGGCCACGAATCGGGACTTCCAGGCCTCAACGCGTTGCTCGGTCACACCGTGACTCAGCGGCTCGATCGATCCACTGATGCCCACGTCGTCAATGTCAAATCCCCGCGGCTCCAGCGCCTTCCGGACCGCCCGCAGGGCCAGGCGGCTGATGGTCAGGCGGGTCAGTGAATCGCCCATGTCAGCCGCAACTTCTAACCCCAGTGCCGACTCGACTCGTCGATGGGTCTTGAGAAGCTCGATA
>JAKJAE010000160.1:6296-6533 GCA_022707665.1 Chloroflexota bacterium | reverse complement strand
TGGAGTTTGAACCAGGGAAGGGCGACTGACCGATGGTGATGGGGGAGATGACACAAGAGGTCGGGATTGCCATCATCGGTGGCGGACCCGGTGGCTATGCAGCCGCGTTCCGGGCGGCCGATCTGGGGCACGACGTCATGATCGTCGATGAAGCTCCGCGCCTGGGTGGCGTGTGCCTGCATCGCGGTTGCATCCCGTCGAAGACGCTGTTGCACCTGAGCCAGCTCATCAACGATG
>JAKJAE010000160.1:0-6265 GCA_022707665.1 Chloroflexota bacterium | reverse complement strand
ACCGACCATCGACCTGGACAAAGTGCGCGCGTTCAAGGATCGGGTGACGGATCGCTTGTCCGATGGTCTGATGCGCCTGGCGAAGCAGCGTGGCGTGCAGGTCGTCCAGGGGCGGGCAACGTTCGAGGATTCGCAGACGTTGCGCTTGCAGGGCGCCGATCTGGCCCGTGTCAGGTTTGGCCACGCCATCATTGCCACGGGATCGACGGAGACCGCTCTGCCAGGTGTTTCGTTCCAACCCGGTGGGCGCGTGATGAGCTCGACGGGGGCGTTGGATCTGGCGGATGTTCCTGATCGGCTGCTCGTGATCGGGGGAGGGTACGTTGGCCTGGAGCTTGGGTCAGTCTATGCTGCTCTGGGCAGCCGTGTGACGGTCGTGGAGATGTTACCTCGCCTCATCGCGCAGGCGGATGAGGATCTGACGCGGCCACTTGTGCGACGCATTGGCGAGATCTTTGAAGCGGTCCACACGAACACGAAGGTGGCCAAGTTGGTCGAGGGCGACCGGGACGCTGAGGTGACCTTCGACGGTCCGTTGGGAAAGGCGACTGAGCGGTACGATCGTGTGTTGGTGGCCGTCGGGAGACGACCCAACTCACGTGGGCTGGGCCTCGAGAACACGAAGGTCGTCGTGGACGATCGCGGCTTCATTCGGGTCGACGCACACCAGCGCACGCATGACTCACGCCTCTTTGCTATTGGGGATGTGGTGGGGGGCATGATGTTAGCCCACAAGGCGATGTATGAGGGCAAGATCGCGGCTGAGGTGATCTCTGGCCAGCCGGCGGCGTTCGATGCTGCGGCGATACCGGCGGTGGTCTATACCGATCCATCGCTCGCATGGGCAGGGTTGACAGAACTCGATGCACAGGCACAGGAACGCGAGGTGAAGGTCGCGCGGTTCCCCTGGAGCGCATCGGGGCGGGCTCTCACTATGGATGCGCCTGAGGGCATGACCAAGATCGTGGTAGATCCCGAGAGTGGACGCATCCTCGGCTTCGGCATCGTGGGCCGCGATGCGGGGGAGATGATTGGTGAAGGGGTGTTAGCGATCGAGATGGGGGCACTGGTGGAGGACCTTGCTCTGACGATCCACGCCCATCCGACGCTCACGGAGACTGAAGGGGAGGTTGCGGAGCTTTTCCTGGGCAGCGCGACGCATCTACTTCCGCCCAAGACTCGTTGACCCAGAACCTTCCCCGTCCAGCAGGTGCCGGGGACCGCGGGCTCGCTTTGGGGCGGCTGCGCGTTCGGCGCGGGCTGCGTTGCGGGTCCCCGGCACCGCAGACTGTGAGTGCCGAGCACTTGGGCGCTGGTGGCTGCTGGGTGCCGGGGACCGCGGGTTCGCCCAGGGAGCGGCTGTGCGTTCGGCGTGGGCTGGACTACAGGTCCCCGGCACCGCGGCACGGGCGTCTGTGTTGACGTAATGACGGTTGCTGGTATGATGCCCTAATGTAGGTCAGAGTCGGGCGGTTAGCTCAGTTGGTCAGAGCGCCTCCTTTACACGGAGGAGGTCACAGGTTCGAGTCCTGTACCGCCCACACGGTTTACCCTCGATGGCCCAGGACGGTGCATGGCATTCCGGCACAAGTCCTGCTTATGGATCGTGGCGTGGTCTATCGCCGGTCCAGGCCTTTGTTCCCCACCTCGTACTGGTCTGAAGGCCAGGATACTGATGGCCTGTCGAACTAAGGCAAGATCAACCCTTTGGCCCTAGCAGAATGGGGATATCCCCGTCTATAATGGATCATGTGAAAGACTGCGAGTCTCAAGCCATGGAGGAGCCAGAGCTGATGAACGCAACTGTTTCTGTATCCCACCTGACGAAGTCATTTGGTCGATTCCTTGCCGTGAAGGACGTAAGTTTCGACGTCTATCCGGGCGAAATCTTCGGCCTGTTGGGCCCCAACGGTGCCGGCAAGACGACCAGCATTCGGATGATGCTCGACATCTTCAAGCCTGATGCAGGCTCGGTCACGATCTTCGGGGGTGAGATGACCGAGGCCAAGAAGAACCGCATTGGTTACTTGCCTGAGGAGCGTGGTCTCTACCAGGACCTGAAACTCGAGCCGACGCTCGTGTACCTGGCTACGTTGAAAGGTATGGATGAGTCCGAGGCACGCCGGCGGATCGCTGATTGGCTCAAGCGGCTGGACCTTTACGAGCATCGCGCCAAGAAGGTACAGGAGTTGAGCCGTGGTATGCATCAGAAGGTGCAGATCGTTTCGACCCTGGTGCACGACCCGGATCTAATCGTCATCGATGAGCCCTTCGCGGGCCTCGATCCCGTCAACACGCGGCTGATCAAAGACATCTTCGAAGAGCAACGAGAGGCCGGCAAGGCCATCGTGATGTCGACGCACCAGATGTTCCAGGTCGAGGCATTGTGTAATCGCATCGTTCTGATTGACAAGGGCGTTGCCGTTCTCTACGGTGAGGTCGGCGAGATCAAGCGTCAATTCGCGGGCAACGCCGTCACCCTGGAGGGGCAGGGGGATTTCGAGCACCTTCCAGGCGTGCTGGAAGTGCGCCGCGACAATGGTGCCTGGCACCTGGCGCTCGAGACGGGCGTCTCGGCGCAGGATGTCCTGCGAGCACTTGCCCGCCGTGACGATGTGAAGATCAAGCGGTTTGAAGTGGCTGAGCCTTCACTGGACGACATCTTCATCAGTGTTGTCAGTGAGGGCCGCCCTGCTGAAGAGGAGGCCAGAGGTGCATAAGCTCTGGTTGGTCGCCAAGCGTGAATACTTGCAACGCGTCAGGGAGAAGTCTTTTCTCTTCATGACGCTGGGCTTCCCCCTGTTGATCATCGGTGTCAGCGTAGTTGCAGGCCTGGTTTCGGCAGGGGGGCGAGATGCACGCCCGATCGGATACGTCGATCAGGCGGGACTACTGGACCGTGCTGTGTTACCGTTGCTGGTGGAGGATCGCCCAAGCTTCACCTCGATGGAGGCTTTTGCCGATGAGGAAGCAGCTCGCCTTGCCCTCAAGGAGGGCCGGATCGCAGCATACTATGTGATGCCAGGTGACTACCTTCAGCAGAAGGAACTCACCTTGACCTATGATGAGGATGAGCCGCGGGCAGCCAAGACGCGAGACTTCAGCTGTTTCGTTCGCGCTAGCCTTGTGGCCAGGCAGCCGTCTGAGGTCCAGGATCTTCTGGACGACGGCCTGACCATCACTATACGATCAATCGATGGCCGGCGCGTGATGTCCGAAGGAGGCGTCCCCAGCTTCCTGGTGCCGTTTGTGGTCACGTTTTTCCTGTTCTTCGCCATTTCTACTGCCGGAGGTTACCTGTTGCAGGCGATGACGGAGGAGAAGGAGAACCGCACGATGGAGATCCTTGCGACATCCCTCTCTCCAGAGCAGTTGATGGCCGGCAAAGCGCTCGGCCTCATTGCCGTCTCGTTGACACAGATCCTGATCTGGCTCAGTGCGCTTTTCGGTGGGCTGTGGATCGGCGGACGATTCATCTCAGAGCTGCAGGGTCTCCAACTCCCGTGGGATATGGTGCTCGTCACCGCCTTGTACTTCCTGCCATCGTTTGTGCTGATTGCGGGGATCATGATTGCGATTGGTGGGGCCGTCACGAAGCAACAGCAGGGCCAGCAGGTGGCAGGGATCATCAACCTGCTCTTTGTCGTGCCCATGTTCTTCCTGGTTCTCATCTTTGAGAATCCGGAGAGCCCGCTGCTTGTTGGGCTGACGCTCTTCCCCACCACAGCATTCCTGACGGTGCTGCTGCGTTGGGGGATGACCTCAGTGCCCATGTGGCAGCTCGTGCTGAGCTGGGTTCTGCTCACGTCAAGCGCGCTGTGCAGCATCTGGGTCGCAGCCAAGGTGTTCCGGATCGGGATGCTGCAGTACGGTCAGAGGCTCAGCCTGAAGACGATCGTCCAGGGGCTGCGAGGCCAACCGGCAGTTCGGAGTAACGGGGAGGCACCGAACCATGCGTAACGTTCTTCTGGTCATCAAACACGAAGTACAGAGAACGGTCGGCAAGCCATCGTTCTGGATAGCGTCGTTCCTGTTCCCCATGATCATCTTTGCCTTGACCTTCGGGTCGCAGCTCATGGCTCGAGGTATGGCGGATGGAGACTCGGAGAAAGACTTCCTCGATCAGGTGATGGGCGCGACAGCGCCTGGCGAGGCGAAGCCGCAGGGCTATGTTGACCTTGCGGGGGTGGTCACAACCATGCCAGAGGGCCTACCCGAAGGTCTGCTGGTGGCTTACCCTGACGAAGCCGCGGCCCAGGAAGCGATGGATGCCGGTGAGATCGAGCAGTACTACATGTTGGCCAAAGACTTCCTGAAGACAGGCGAGGTTGTCCTGGTTCAGCAACGCTTTTCGCCCTTCGAGCAGCTAGACGGAGGGAATGTCTTTGAGTACGTGGTGACCCATAACCTGACCGGCGACCGCGACGCAGCCGCCCTTTTGCAGAACCCAATGCCGAGTGTAGTGCTCGAGCGGTTGGCTCCTGCCGAGGACGATGAAGCCGGCGCGGGAAGACCGGCAGGTCAGTCGCTAGCCCCCATGGCGATGCTCTTCATCTTCTTCTTTGTGCTCACGATGAGCAGTGGGTACGTGCTGACGAGTGTGACCAAGGAAAAGGAGAACCGGATTGTTGAGGTGCTTCTCTCAAGTCTGGATCCTCGACAGCTCATGCTGGGAAAGATCATTGGGTTGAGCGCCGTAGCCTTGCTGCAGATGGCCATCTGGCTAGGCGTAAGCCTGCTGGTACTGCGGGAGGGGTCACCGTTGGTCGGTATGGTCTCGACCCTGGTGGCGCTCACGTTGCCGCCAGGGTTCCTGGCCTGGGCGGTCCTGTACTTCGTGCTGGGGTATCTGATGTTCGCATCGGCACTCGGTGCCATTGGAGCGTTGGCCCCAACGGCTCGCGAGGGAAGCCAGTTTACGTTTGTGACCATGTTGCCGCTCATGATCCCGATGTGGTTCAACACGGCCTTTATCGAGGCGCCCAATGGCGCACTCGTGACATTCCTCAGCATTTTCCCGCTCACTGCGCCGGTATCGATGGTCGCCAGGATGGTAGCGGTGGATGTCCCGCTCTGGCAGAGCCTTCTGAGCCTGGGGCTTGTCGCCGCCACGTCCTATGCGCTGGTGATGCTCTCCGCACGGTTTTTCCGTGCCGATACGCTGCTATCTGGTGCGCCGATCAGTCTGCAGCGGCTACGTGAGGCGTTGCGGCGCCACAGCAATGTGTGAGCTTTGTGACCGGGCAGCGATCGTGCTACAATCTCCGGTGACCCCACGCGTGCTTCGGCTGTGCCTGGGCAAGGAGGGAGTGTGCGAGAGCTGATCACGGGCGCCACGGCCATCGTGCGGGGGGCGCTGGCTGCGGGGTGTGATTTCTTCGCCGGGTATCCGATCACCCCGGCGACGCCGATCCTGTTGCAGATGCTTCAGGAGTTGCCCAAGGCAGGTGGCGTCGCGATCCAGGGTGAGGATGAAATCGCGAGCATCGGCATGTGCATCGGGGCCGCTGCGGCAGGTCGTCGAGCGTTGACGGCCAGCAGCGGCCCCGGTTTGAGTCTCTACAGCGAGCACATTGGTCTCGCTGTGATGATGGAATTGCCGCTGGTCATCGTTGATGTTCAGCGGTTGGGTCCGGCGACGGGGGGAGCCACCACGGTTGGACAGGGTGATGTCCAGTTCTCGCATTGGGTGACCGCGGGCGGCTATCCGATGATCGTGTTGGCGCCATCGACCGCGGTCGAGTGTGCGACCCTCACGATGGAAGCCTTCGCGCTGGCTCAGCGATTCCGCACCCCTGTCGTCGTACTCAGCGACAAGGAGCTGAACCTCACGCAGGTGACGGTCGATTGGCCTGAGCTACCCGCTCCAGAGCCTGTGACGGTGGTACCTGAGACGGTACCCGCCGCGCTGCTGGGCGAGAACAAGATCGTGCGGTTCACTGGATCGTCGCACGACGAGCGACAGTTGATCACCAAGGACCCGGTGGCTGTGGAGCGACTGAACCGGCGGCTGATCGCGAAGATCGAGGCACACCGTGAGGACCTCGAGCGGGGAAGGCTGGATCTGGAGCCGGAAGCGAGAACGTTGCTGGTCTCCTTCGGCACCACGAGCGGCGCAATGGAAGTCGCCGTGGCAGAAGCCCGACGACAGGGCAAGCGTGTCGCTTCTATGGTGGTACAGAGCTTGTGGCCTCTCCCTACGCGACTGCTCGCCCACGCAGCGAGTGGTGTTGAGCGGGTTGTCGTGGGCGAACTGAACCCCGGA
>JAKJAE010000015.1 GCA_022707665.1 Chloroflexota bacterium | reverse complement strand
TTGGGCGAAGACGTCATCGGTGAGGGGGTGGATGACTCCATCCGACAGCTATACTTCTCGGTAGGGCTCAAAGGCATCGCGCCCGAGGCCGTCGACCAGGTTGAGACACTCATCCTCGACACGCTGCGTGCTATTGCCGAGCAGGGCATCGATGCTGAGACAATCGCAGCATCGATGAACACGGTCGAATTCCAACTGCGCGAGCAAAACACAGGACGTTACCCTCGCGGGCTCTTCGTGATGCTCCAGGCTTTGACGACCTGGCTCCACGACCGTGACCCGTTTGTCGCGATCGCCTTCGAGGCCCCCCTGCAGGCCGTGAAACAGGCCCTCGCGACCGAGCCCCACTACTTCGAATCCCTGATCGGGGAGTACCTGCTGAGCAATCAACACCGCATGACTGTTGTGCTGCAGCCCGATCCGGATTTGCAGGATAGGCAGGATGCCGCGGAGAAGGCGCGTCTGGCTAAGACTAAGGCAGCGATGACAGAAGCAGAGCTGGAAGATGTCATAGCGCGAGCACGCCGCCTCAGAGAACTGCAGGAGACGCCCGATTCGCCGGAGGCGCTTGCCACGATCCCCAGCTTGGGGCTAGAGGACCTTGACAAAGAGCCGAAGCACGTACCTACAGAGGCTTCCACAGTGCATGGTGCCCAGGTCCTTTACCACGATCTATTCACAAACGGCATCGTGTACATCGATCTGGGCCTCGATCTTCACGTTCTACCTCAGGAGCTGCTCCCCCTGACGGATCTGTTCCTCTCATCCTTACTGGAACTGGGGACAGAGTCCGAGGACTTCGTCAAGCTCACGCAGCGCATTGGCAGACAGACCGGGGGCATATCGCCCACGACGTTCACCTCAATGGTCCACGGGACCGGCGCAACCGCAGCCTGGGCCTTCCTGCGGAGCAAAGCCCTTTTGTCGCAGGTCCCCGACCTGCTGGCCATCCTGCGCGATGTGCTTTTGACGGTGAAGCTCGACAACCAGCCTCGCTTCATGCAGATGCTGCTAGAGCGAAAAGCACAGGAGGAAGCCGGGCTGGTTCCAGGAGGCCATCGGGTAGCGATCTCGCGGCTGCGTGGCAAGTTGAGCGAGCCACACTGGGTTTCCGAGCAGATCGGTGGTGTAGCCTATCTGTTTGCCCTCCGCAAGCTCATTGAGGAGGCCAAGACAGATTGGGCAGCGGTCCTTGGAAAGCTGGAGCTGGTACGAGACCTGTTGATCAACCGCAACGCGATGCTATGCAACGTCACAGTCGATGCTGGGGCCTGGACCGAGGTCAAGCCACAGATCGAAACGTTCTTGGAGTCGCTACCAGCCTCCGATCGCACGATGGCAACATGGTCTCCAGATCACAACCGGGCGCCTGAGGGATTGACGTTGCCCGCGAACGTCAACTACGTCAGCAAGGGGGCCAGTCTATTCGATTTGGACTACCAACGCAACGGTGCCACCGAAGTCATTTCCCACTATCTCCGCAGCACCTGGCTATGGGAACGGGTACGCGTCCAGGGTGGAGCCTACGGGGGTTTCTGTGTCTTCGATTCGCACTCCGGGACGTTCGGATATGTGTCCTATCGCGATCCCAATGTCCTGAGGACGCTCGATATCTACGATCAGACTGCCGATTTTCTGGAGAGTCTGGAGCTTCCACAGGAAGAACTGGTGAAGAGTATCGTTGGGACCATCGGCAATGTCGATGCCTACCAACTCCCCGACGCTAAGGGGTTCAGCGCGATGGTCAGGCGGCTGATCGACTACACCGACGAGGCCCGTCAGCAATACCGTACAGAACTGCTGGCCACCACGGCCGAGGACTTCAGGGCTTTCGCGAGAGTCGCCAGGCAGGTCGCAGAATCCGGCAGCATCGTGGTAGTGGGAGCGCCCACAGCGATTCAGGCAGCGGATGAGGCGCGCGGCATTGGCTTCGAAGTAACCAAACTGATATAGCGCGGCAAGCGCACAGACAGCAAGAAGGAGGAACGAAGATGACGTGGCCAACACGAGCGGAAGCATGGGACCTACTGACGGAGTACACTGCCAGTCCCAGCCTACGCTGCCATGCACTGGCTGTAGAAGCAGGGATGCGAGCCTATGCACGGCGCTTCGGCGAGGACGAAGAGAAATGGGGCATTGTCGGCCTGATCCACGACTTTGAGTATGAACGCTACCCCGATCTCGGGCCCGGCGGCCATCCATTCAAAGGAGCCGAGATCCTGAAAGAGAAGGGCTGGCCCGATGAACTCATCCGTGGAGTTCTGGCCCACGCCCCTGACCTGACAGGGGTAACGCCGGACAGCCTGATGGAAAAGTCGATCTATGCCGTCGATGAGTTGACGGGACTCATCACCGCAGTGGCATTGGTCCGTCCAAGCAAATCGTTGCTGGACGTCAAGGTCAGCTCGGTCACGAAGAAATGGAAAGACCGGGCCTTCGCTGCAGGCGTTAACCGCGAGGACGTTGCGGCGGGAGCGGAAAAGCTGGGAGTGCCGTTGCCGGAACACATCGGCATTGTGCTTGCAGCAATGCAGGAGATCGCCGCCGAACTTGGCCTTGCCGGTCAGCTAGTATGACCTGATCAGCCTCACCAGTGGCCTCGCGACTGCGACGCCCGCAAGGCCATAGGGCTTGCGGGTGTCGCAGAAGGGTGATCGCCATGCCGTGGCACAGAGGAGTACGGAGCAAGACCCAGACCCGCGAGACCATCTGGACAGCGCAAGCAAGAGTAGCCACCGGCATGGCCGTGCTACTCTTGCTGCTTTTCTGCCTTACAGAAGCCTCCGCGATCGCACAGCCGGCCCTTTCACTGCCCGCCACCGACTCCACCCAGCCCGCTGCCAGTTCTACGACCTTCACCATCACCACCATCTCGATCCCCACCTATCCTTACGCCGATTACCTCACGACCGCCACCAACACCACGTACAACATGACGTACCCGGTCCTGGATTGGAGCCGCTACCCGACGAACCCCACCGCCGTGCCCAGGACCTACGCCCTCCTCGTGCTGGAGAACGCCTATCTGAGGGTGACACTTCTGCCCGAGCTAGGAGGGCGAGTCTACCAGATCATCGACAAGGCGACCGGACACAACCAGCTTTACCAGAACCCCGTGATCAAGCCCACCCACTGGGGGCCTCCGGAACAGGGATGGTGGCTGGCGGTCGGTGGCATCGAATGGTGCTTGCCGGTCGACGAGCATGGGTACGAGTCCGCCATCCCCTGGTCCTGGAGCAACCTCAGCTCCAGCGCCGGCGTGACCGTCACCGTGCAGGATACCACTGCCTCGAACCGCCTCCGCGCCACGGTCGACGTGTTCCTGCCCTCCGATCGCGGATATGTGGTGATTAGCCCACGCATTGAGAACCCCACTAGCGCACCGGTCGACTTCAAGTTCTGGGTCAACGCTGCACTGGCCCCTGGTGTGGCGAACCAGCCCACAGCAGGGCTTTCGTTTATCTTCAATTCTCCAGAGATGTCGGTCCACTCGACCGGCGACGCGCGCCTTCCGGGCGCCTATCCCACAATGCCGACAGCACCGGATTATCGGTTCAGTTGGCCACTGTACGAGGGCGTGGACTACTCCCAACTTCAGAACTGGGACGAATGGTTGGGCTTCTTTGAATATCCACAGGCGGTTCGCGGCTATACAGGGGTCTACGACAGCCAGCAGTCCGAAGGATTGATGCGTGTCTTTCCTCCTGAGGTTGCGACAGGTGCAAAAGCCTTCGCCATGGGCTGGGCACATCCTCTGGACTGGCACACATGGACCGACGATGGATCGGCTTATGTTGAGCTCCATGGCGGGCAGGCTCCCACATTCTGGGACACCGTCAGGCTCGAACCGCACAGCACCACTGCGGGGGACGCCTGGCACGAGGTCTGGTATCCCGTTCACAGCATTGGGGGCGTGACAGTCGCGACCCAGGAAGCTGCACTGCGAGCGACGAAGGACGGCGATGTGTTTCGAGTCGGCATCAAGCCGACACGTGCCTGGGCTGCGGGCACCACCGAGGTCTACGTGTGGAACCGCACGACGTGCACGGAGCTGGCCCATTGGACGATGCTGGGCCTGGACCCCGCGACGCCCTACACCAACGCCGTTAGCATCGGAGCGCTTACCCCTGACGAGATCGCCGTCGCCTATGTCGACACGGGCCGCCACGTACTGGCAGCGTATGGTCCGAGTGACTGCCTGGACCACACCATGCCCGCTCCACACCTGGGCTATGGCATCAACGTTCGAGAGCTGTCGCGCATCCCCGCGTTGGTCGAGCCCTTGGGGGTCGAATGGGTGAAGCTATGGGATGAGTATGGCAGCTTCCCGACCACCGTCTTGCCGCAGAAAGTGCTCTATAACGTCGGATGCGGGGCCTACGTCAACGACCTGAACGCCTGGCGCAGCCGCATCCGTGTGGCTGCACAAGCAGGACTGGGACGGGTGCAAGCCTACGAGATCTGCAATGAACCGAACATCAAGGGCTCGGGCTGGGGCGGCAACACGCCCGATCCTGTGCGGTTTGCACAGATGGTCTGCATAGCCCACGAAGAGATCAAGGCCATAGATCCGCACGCACTTGTGATCAGCGGCGGGCTGGCGCCCGTCGGACGCATCCCGGAGCCCTGGCCCTGTGGCGAAGGCAACAACTGCAACGCTATGGATGAGTGGGTCTATCTGGAAGCCATGCTCGATGCCGGAGCGGGAGCGTGCATGGATGCCTTCGGGTATCACCCCTATGGTTTCGCTTCTCCACCCGAACGCGACCCGGACCTGGTGAGCAACGCCTTCACCTTCCGCGGAGTGGAAACTCTGCGTGATATCCTCGTGGCAAGAGGGTGGGTTGGTCTTCCCGTCTGGGCGACCGAGTTCAACTGGATCCGCAAACCGGCTGAAGATGGTTACGAGCTCAACTGCGATGCCAATGCCGACTACCAGACCACCTTCAGGTGGCAGGAGGTGACGGCCCAAGCGCAAGCGGACTATCTCGTCCGTGCCTTCCAGTACGCGGACACGCACTGGCCGTGGATGCAGGGCATGGTCGTCTGGAACCTTGACTGGCACGATTACCTGACATGGATACCGTGCTTCCACAGCCGCTACTACGCCCTACGGCGCTATGATGGAACTACCCTCGGCGCCATCACCCCGGCTTACGCTGCCCTGGCAGCGATGGGAAAGCGCCCGTGGCCCTATGGTGTGCCCGTGCTCTCAGTGCAACCGTCCGGGGCAGGATTGATCAGCGAAGCTAGCGACCCAAAGGTATTGACCACATCGCTCCAGATCCTCAACACCGGTCCAGGCGTGCTCACCTGGACAGTGGCCCTCTCCCCGACCAGCACCTTGGTGCCCGTCCTTTCAACCTCAGGGGGCGTACAGGGGGAACGCCTCTGGATCACAGTAGACACCCACGGACGGGCCGTCGGAATCTACACTGCGACGCTGGTGCTCGATGCCATCCCAGCCGAGACCCTGGGCCGGCCCAGAGTTGTCCACGTCACGCTCCACGTCGTGACGGAATTCAAGCGAGCCTATGTTCCTGCAGTTATGCGCGCCTATACACCGCCCACGCCACCCACCACAGGGACACCCCACGGACCCTCGAAGATCGGCACGCACGCCCTGGCCGAAGGGGGAACGCTCGAGATCGTCCAGCAAGTCCGGAACGCGGGAGGACACGTCGCTCTGGTGAAGGGGCTCTCGTTTGGCTATTTGTGCGATGTCAAACAGATCTCGCCAGAGACCGTGACCATCGGACGGTGGCCCAGCAGCACCTGGGAAGCCATCGTGCCCGAGGGCGACCCTGCGGCAAAGGCCCGCGACTATATGAACGTCCACATGCAACAGTGGGCGCCCTATAGGACCTGTGTTGACTACTGGGAAGTGCTAAACGAACCCGATCCGCCGACTATTGCGGGACATGCGTGGTTGGGCGAGTTCTTCGAAGCGGCGATGCCAATCGCCGAGGCCAACGGTTACAAACTCGCGCTCTTTTCCTACAGTATGGGCGTGCCAGAGATCTACGAATGGCGGGCGATTGCCGAGACGGGGGTATTTGGACGCGCCAAGGCCGGAGGCCATATCCTCTCACTTCACGAGTACGGTGGACCACTGCTGCGCGATCGTTGGGGAGAGCCCCTGCCTCAGTACCCCGGACAACCCCTTGACGACCCAGCCATTCCACTCTACCCGGATCGCGGCGCCCTGGGTGGGCGCTACCGCCACCTGTATCGGGACATCCTGATTCCCCGGAACGAGGCCATTCCGCTGGCCCTCACCGAAATCAACCTCAACATCTGGGTGGCGGAGGATCGGGCGCCCCTTTTCCTGGAAGACATCGCCTGGTACGACGATCGCCTCCGCGAGGATGACTACGTGTTGGGGAGCGCCATCTTCACCCTGGGGGGAGGAATCGCGGGATGGGACAACTTCGACTACTACGAGTTCCTTCCCGAGCTGGCCGCACGCATCATTGCACTGAAGGATCAGTAGCGCCGTCCGCCCCAACGTCGGCGCCGGGGCTGTCCAGCCCCTGCCAGACGGAGTATAGATCGTTGCTGAGTCCAAGTCGGGCCATGATCCTTCCAACGCTCTGGTCCACCAGCGCCTCGACCGTCGCAGGGCGCGCGTAGAATGCAGGCAGCGGGGGGAAGATGACGGCGCCGATTTCGGCTGCCTGAACCATCAACCGCAGGTGTCCCAGATGAAACGGCGTCTCGCGGACAGCAAGGACCAGAGGGCGTCCCTCCTTGAGCGTGACGTCTGCCGCGCGCACGAGGAGATTGTCCGTATAGCTATGGGCCACGGCGGAGAGGGTCTTCATCGAGCATGGAGCCACGACCATACCCCGCGTCGTGAACGAGCCGCTGGCGATGGGAGCCGCGAGGTCCTGCGGTGCGTAGGCAACCGTGGAAAGGGCATGCACGTCAGCCAATGTCATCCCCATCTCGTGCGACAACGTGACCGCACCCTGCGACGTGACGACCAGATGCGTTTCCACCGACGCAGCCTTCAGCGCCATCAGTAGACGCACACCATAGATCGCCCCGCTGGCGCCGGTTATACCGACCACGACAGGGGAGCCCGAAGCACGTGTCGCTACAGGGCGCGTGTCGCCCACCTTTGCTGAGGAGACCATGACTTGATCGCCGCCCATACGGCGCTATTATAGCCTGAGACACCCTGCTGGACAGAGTCGCTACACCATTCTGACTGCGACCACCTCAGGCCAAGCGTATTGAGGCCAGCATCCACGGAGGCGTTTGTGAACAGACGGGAACAACGACCGCTACGGGTCATCAACAGCGTAGCCCCCATCCGCATCTGCGATAACGGGGGGTGGACCGATACCTGGTTCGCCGGACATGGAAAGATCTTCAACATCGGTGTCTACCCCTACGTCGAGGTGCAGATCGAGGTCTATCCCTATGAACCCGGTGAAGATCGAATCGTCCTGTACGCCGAGAACTATGGGGAGCGTTTTGTCGTCAACCCCGACGTACCAGGATGGGATCACCACCCCCTGCTGGAAGCATCGATCGAACGGGTAGGCGTGCCTGAGAACCTCGCCATTCAAGCGACCATCTACTCAGAGGCTCCCAGCGGCTGCTCAACGGGCACCTCGGCTGCCGTAACCGTGGCACTGATCGGGGCACTCGACAAGCTGACGCCAGGGCAGCGCAGCCCGCACGAGGTCGCCTTTACCGCGCACTCGGTCGAGAGCGATATGCTCAAGCAACAGTCAGGCATCCAGGACCAGCTCTGCTCGGCCTATGGTGGCATCAACTACATCGAGATGACGAAATATCCCTACGCGTCCGTCTCGCAACTCAACGTCCCCAACACGACCTGGTGGGAGCTGGAGCGCCGGCTGGTCCTGATCTACCTGGGAAAATCCCACGTCTCGTCTCACGTTCACGAAAAGGTCATCGCCGAGCTGGAAAACGAGGGACCGGAGACGAAACGCCTGCAGGATCTCCGGGTCACGGCCGAGAAGTCGCGGGACGCCGTCTATGCCGGTGATCTGGCGGCATTGGGAGCGGCCATGGTCGAAAACACCGAGGCACAGGGGCGACTCCATCCCGACCTGATCAGTCAGGATGCGCAGACCGTGATCGACATCGCCAAAGCCTATGGCGCTGTGGGATGGAAGGTCAATGGCGCAGGCGGTGAAGGAGGCTCGGTAACCCTGCTCTGCCCGGCGCTCTCCTACGTGAAGCGCGAGATGATCCGGGCGATCGAGGCTGAGAACCCCCTCTATCGCAACATCCCGATCTATCTGAGCCGCTACGGGCTGCGCATTTGGGAGCAGAGCCAGGATAACGGAGGCTGCTAGAGGCCGCGCTCAAGTGAGAACTGGCAGGGTGCAGCCACACCGTTGCTAAAGGACAGGAGGCAAACATGAGGATTGAGGTCGACACTCGGGTGCCCTATGGCAACGCCTGCGATCTGACCCTGACCGTTAACGAGGACGTGCTCGAGGTTGGCTTCTCGCCCGATCCGCACGGAGGACCGGAGACGCTCTGGTTCTGCTTCCGTCTAGGCTGTTCGGGACAGTCGGAGCCCGACCTTGAAGGGGATGATGGCACCGAGAGTCATCGGGATACCACCCAGGGCGGTTGGAACGGTACCGTCCGCCTGGTCCTGAAGCACAGCCATAATATGCTGGGAGGCCATGACCCAGAGGCAATCCGGCCAGTGGTGCGATTCGACGGCGGGTCGTGGGAACGTCTCCCCAAGGGCACTGTCGTACCGCTGCCCGATGGTCGACCGACGATCATTTGGTCAGTAGAGACACCAAAACACACGATGGACGTCGCCGTTTGCTATCCCTATGGCCTGAGCGAACTCCGCGCTCTGGTTACCGAAACAGATGCTATCTGGACGGCAGACACCATTGGGGTCAGCCAGGCCGCGCGGCCCCTTCTACGGCTGAGCAACAGCTATGGCGAGGAGGGCGGACAGCGTCCTGGCCTCTACCTCATGGCGCGCCAGCATGCGGGAGAGACGCCCGGATCATGGGTAATGGATGGATTCCTCAGAGCGATGGCCGACTTTGGCGATGCTGCCCCGCTAATCTGGGCAATCCCGTTGGCGAACATCGACGGCATCGAGGGAGGCGACTACGGCAAGGACAACTTTCCCTACGATCTGAACCGTGCCTGGGGCCGGCCCCCGATGCGCCACGAGGTCTCGGTGTTTCAGCGCGACCTCTGGCGGTGGCGAGCCCGGTGCCACCCGGTGCTGGCCATCGACTTCCACGCGCCCGGTGCCTGTGAGACCAACGGTGTCTACGCTTATGTGCCTGACCCCGATACGGACCGCGGGGCACACGAGGTCCTCATGCCTTGGATCGACTGGACCGGTGAGGCCCTGGGCGCGCCCTATGCTGCTGACGAATTTGCACGCGTGGCGCGCTATCCCTCCCGCTGGGAGACACCCAGTTTCCGCACCTACCTCTGGTCGCAGTTGGGAGTGCCGTGCGTCACCTATGAGACGCCGTACGCGCAGACCGGGGAGCGGGTTCTCACACAGGACGACTACCGTGAGATCGGTAAGCGTATCGCCAACGGTGTTATGCGAGGACTGGATAAGCTTTCGTCTCGATCCGAAACGAGGAACAATGACTGAGCCACGACCCAGGCCTGTGTTGGCAATCACAATGGGCGACCCTGCAGGGATCGGGCCGGAAATCGTGCTCAAGGCGTTGGCCCACGAAAGCGTGGCCAAACGCTGCCTGCCACTGGTGATCGGCGACCGCCGCATCCTCGAACGCGCCATGGGTTGGGACGGTATACCTACCGTGAAGTTCCGTTCGGTCGCAACCCCGGAGGAGTTCGCAGTAGGGAATGCACCGGACACAGGCGAGGTTGCCCTTGTGGACCTGGCGAACGCAGATCCGGCGGACTGCACAGTGGGGACGGTGAGTGCACCCAGCGGACGTGCAGCGGTCGAGACCGTCCAGCGGGCGTGTGACCTCTGTATGAACGGCGTGGCCGATGGCATGGTCACGGCTCCTCTGAACAAGGACGCGATGAACCAGGCCGGGTTCAACTACGCCGGGCACACCGAGCTGCTGGCGGACCGCACGGGCGCCAAGAAGGTGACGATGTTGCTCGTCGGACCTGGGTTGCGCGTCGTCCACGTGAGTACCCACGTCGCACTCGAAGAAGCCGTCCGCCGCGTCCGGCAGGAGCGGGTGGCCGAAGTGATCGACCTCGCCTACCGTGGCTGCCGGGCGCTGGGCATTGCAGCGCCACGGATCGGGGTGGCCGGGCTCAACCCCCACGCGGGCGAGAGCGGGCTCTTTGGAGATCAGGAAGCACGCGAAATCATGCCAGCCGTCATCGCCGCCCGAGCACGCGGGCTCGATGTCTCCGATCCACAGCCGCCCGACACCGTCTTCCTGAGAGCGACCCGTGGGGCCTATGACATCGTCGTGGCCATGTACCACGACCAGGGTCATATCCCGATGAAGCTCCTGGCCTTCGATGAAGGTGTCAACGTAAGCCTGGGACTGCCCATCATCCGCACGTCGGTCGATCACGGAACAGCCTTTGACATCGCCGGCACCGGGAAGGCCCGTGAGTCAAGCCTGCTTGCTGCCATCGACGTGGCGCTCCAGATGATAGCGAGCAGGCGAAGGAGCGAATGAGCGAGAAGGCGAGAAAGCGAGAAGGCGAAAAGGAGAGAAGGCGAGGGCGGATAGGCGACAGAGTGGATGAGAGTGGATAACCAGAGATAACGGAGACGAGTAGGTGGTGGTGACCTCAGTTGTGGTGATTGCCGATGATCTAACGGGCGCCGCGGATAGTGCCGCGGCGTTCGCGCGTCAGGGCCTCAAGACACTGGTGCTGTGGGAAGCGCGGTCGCTGCCCAGTGCCGATGTCCTCGTCTTCACCACCGAGAGCAGGCACCAGCCCAAGGCTGATGCCCTCCGGCGCGTCAGGGATGTGATCCCTCGGGTTGCCGCGCTGTCAGGGATCGGCGACAACATCTGGATCTACAAGAAGATCGATTCGACGCTGCGAGGCCACCCTGGCCCCGAGTTGGTCGCCGTGATGGATGGTCTGGGGATGAAGCGGGCGCTCGTGGCACCAGCATTTCCGGCTCAGGGCAGGGTGACACGAGGTGGGCGCGTCTACGTCCACGGGGCGGCCCTGGCAGATTCACCTTTCGGGCGTGAGGTCAAGACTTCGAGTATTGCCGAGTGCTTCGCTCAGGAATCGAGCGGTAAGCGGATCTTTTCGCTGCCGCTGGCGGTAGTCCAGGCTGGACCACAGGCCATCGCAGACGCGCTGATTGGAGATGCCGGCGGCATCATCGTCGCCGATGCCGAGAGTGAGCAGAATCTGGAGTACCTGGCTGAAGGAGCCATGCTGAGCGGCACGCGCCTGCTCTGCGGGTCAGCGGGCCTTGCCGGAGCACTGATGCGAATGCTTGCGCGGCGCCCACATGCTGAGCCCCCCCTCGATCAGCTCGCGACCCGCCAGTGGCAAGGCAGGCGCGCCCTGGTCATTGCGGCGAGCCGCCATCCGCAGACCGTGCAACAGGTGGTGGCAGCCGAGGCTGCAGGGATTCCCGTCATAAGGCCCGGACTGGCGTGGTTTCAGGAGTCTGCTTTCCCGCCCTCAGATCGCACGCCACGAGATGTGTGGCCCGAGGAGCAGAAGCTGGCAAACCGGTGCATGCAACAGCTCGCGCCAGGACCGCTGATCATCACCAGCGAAGGGTTGCCGGACCTCCCGGGCCAGAGCGAGGCGATCACGAGCCGATTGGCCCAACTCACCCGCAAGATACTGCAGCACGCCTCCCCCACCGGCCTCGTTCTGACCGGTGGAGATGCTGCAATGGCGGTGGGCCGCGCACTGGACGCGGAGGCGCTCTGGCTGCACGGCGAACTACAGCCTGGCATCCCCTGGGGCACGTGGGTGGGCGGCATCGCGGACGGGATGCCCATCGTGACCAAGGCGGGAGGCTTTGGTGATGACAGCACCTTCGTCAAGGTGATCGGGGCCTAAGGAATAAAACCGCATATCTGAATCACCCATGGCAGACCATCCCTTGCCTGAGAAGAAGAGAAGGAGGAAACCCACGCGATGATCGAACGATTCACAGTGAGCCGCGATGACACGATCTATGAAGCGTTCCCCGACGTCGCTCTGACCCCGTCGGGAACGCTGGTCTGCGTCTTTGCCGAATGCACACACCACGGGGATCGCTCGTACACGCGGATCATGGCCACGACATCGACCGACCGCGGGCGCACATGGTCAGCCAAGTACCCCCTGACGGAGGCGACACACGGTATTGGCTACTACAACTGCCCTCGGATCACAACCCTGAGCGACGGGCGATTGGTCGTTATCGTCGACAAGATCTACGCAACGGGAGAAGATCGCAATCCCGACTGCTACCGCAACCTGCTCATCTTCAGCGACGACGGAGGCGTCACGTGGTCCGAGGCTGTGGAGACACCGGCCCGAGGTATCGTGCCCGATCGGCTGCTGGAGTTGGCAGACGGACGCTGGATCCTCTCATGCCACACTACCGAGCCGGCGTCGCGGAACCTGGTCCAGCGGCTGTGGTATTCCGACGACCAGGGCGCGACATGGACCGGCCCCGTGATCGTCGGACAGCAACCCGGGCTCAACCTCTGCGAGGCCTCGATCCTACCCGTCGAGGGTCAGACGCTCGTCGCATTCCACCGGGAGAACTCCGGGAAGAGCTGGGACTGCTTCAAGACGATCTCCTACGACAACGGCGCTTCGTGGAGCGCGCCGATTGCGTTTCCACTGCCGGCGTGCCACCGACCCGTGGCAGGATGGCTGCGAGATGGGCAGATTCTGATCACCCACCGGTTCATGCAGGGCGGCAAGGGCTGGACAGGTTGGTGGACACAGAACCTATTTGCCGGGCTGACGGATAGGGAGTCGGCGTTGGCGCCCTCGCGCGAGGAGGCGCACACACGTATCCTGCCGCTGGACTTCGACCGGTCGATGCAGAGCGATACCGGCTACTCAGGATGGGTTCAGTTCGAGGATGGTGAAATCTACGTCGTCAACTACATCCTCGACGATGCGCCAAAGGCACAGATCCGTGGCTATGCCCTGCAAGTGCAGGACTTTCTCTTGAGCCCAAAGGAAGGCTGAACATGAAGATATCGGGACGAACGCAGCCCCTGGCCCACTACCCGGCACTTGAGAGCCTGGAGATCATCAAAGCGCGCGGCTTTGAAGGCGTAGAGATCTGTCTTGAGAACGCCGACATGGCTCCCGAGATACTGACGTCGGCGAAGATCCGGGCCGTGCGTGAGAAAGTGCATGATCTTGACCTCGCGCCGCACTCGATCAGCTATCACCAGGATTACGTGAATAGCGATGCGGCCTTCGAGCTAACGAAGGCCGCAATCCGGATGACACCCGAGTTCGGGACCGATCTCTTCGTCTTCTCAGGGCCGGCGAGACGCACCGATGACCCGTCCGAATGGGAAGAGATGATCGCGCGAACCCGCAGCCTGGCTGACATCGCTGAGCAGTATGGCGTCATCCTCGCGGAGGAGTTCGAGCCGAACTTCGTCGTCGGCAGCACGGCAGACCTGCTGCGCCTCTTTGAGGAGGTCGGTTCACCCGCCCTCGCCGCCAATCTGGACCTCGGTCACCTCTTCCTCTGCGACCCCGATCCCATCGCGTCGATCCACGCGGTCGGTGACCGGATCGCGCACTGCCACATCGAGAATATGGCACGAGGCGTGCACGACCACCTTTTGCCACAAGAGGGTGACATGGATCTCTTGCAGTACCTGCAGGCGCTGGCAGACGTCGGATACGCGGGTCCCCTCTCCCTGGATCTGTACAAATACGATTACGAAGCCATTGCGCCCGACGCTATCGCCCATATCCGGGGGTTGCTGGACCAGTTGGAGAGAAGCTAGATCAATCACAGTAGACCGACAGGGGATTACGGCGAGAGAGTTCTCGCCCGGCACATCCGGGTTGCCGTCTCCCTTGGTGGTCCCATCACCGATCCGTCAGAAAGGCAGGTCGCACCTATGCGAGGAAACAGCCGCACCTACGATGAACTCAGAGCATATTGTGAGTCGGTTCCCGTCGTCGACTGTCATGATCACTCAGTAGCCTGTGGGCCGAAGTATGAAGACCCTATTCAGGTCGTGATTGCGGGATATTTCCACAGTGACGTGCATTCCGCATCTTCGGACGCTGACATGGGGATCCTCGAGGATCATTCGAAACCGCTGGCAGAGCGTTGGCCCGTGCTCGAGCGTGCCTGGAAGCGCACGTGTCACACAGGATATGCTCAGGTCACCCGACGCGTGCTCAAGCGGTTCTACGGCGAGTCAGAGTTGACCCTGGCAACGCTCGAGAGGATGCAAGACCGGCTCCTGGACCTGACCGATATCGCGACCTTCGAGGGCATCCTGGAAGAGGCGAACATCGCCGTCAGGATCCTGGACATCTGGCCCGACGTGAAGAAGGTCCTCGACGGCACGCTGCCGCTGACCCCGCGCGGGCGTCTGGCAATCTCCCTGCCGGACTACCACAGCATTCGCAGCTATGGCGATGTCCAGCAGCGCATGGCACCCCTGGGGCGGACTGTGACCTCGCTGGACGAGTATCTCGACGCCTGCCGCGCCATCTTCGAGGGCCACAAGGCCTTTGGCGCTGTGACCTTCAAGGATCAGTCAGCCTATTCACGCTCGCTGGACTATGGCAATCCCACGCGCGCCGAGGCCGAAGCCGTCTTCAACTGGTTCATGGAAGACCCGCGCCGCAGCGCGAGCTACCCCGATGGCACCCGGCCCCTGGATGACTTCCTGTTCCACGCGTTCATGCGTATGGCACGCGACCTCGATCTGCCCGTTCAGATCCACACCGGGCACATGGCAGGCATTCGCAACGACATTGTCAAGGCCACGGCAATAGGGCTGACCAAGCTCATCGAGCTGCACCGGGATGTGCGCTTCGACCTGTTCCACGCCAACTGGCCTTACAGCGGCGAGTTCCTGTATCTGGGCAAGAACTACCCCAATGTAACGTTGGACTTTTGCTGGGCCAACATCATCGACCCGGTCTACTGCCAGAACCTGTTCAAGCAGGCGCTCAGCAGCGTGCCGCACGGCAAGATCCACGGCTACGGTTCGGACTTCTTTGGAAGTGTGGATCGAGCCTGGGCCCACGCCCAGATCGCCCGCGACAACATCGCCATTGCCCTAGCGGACATGGTGGACATGGAATACCTGGACCTGGACGAGGCAAAAGAGGTCGCCCACGCGTGGCTCTTTGACAACGCCAACGCGTTCTTCAGCCTGGGGCTGTAGACGCTCGCGCAGAATAGGGCCCTGAGCATCGACACAGTGATAGGGTCGATACTCAGGGCCTTTGCGTTCTCTGCCTACAGCTCGCGTTTCTCGAAAGTCCAATGGGCGAGGATCAGACAGGCGAGCACGGCGATAAGACTCGTGGCGATTGCCCGCCCAGCGTCAGCGGATTCACCGAGTGCGAGGCGGGTGGCCCCTTCAATGAGGGCTGCCGGCACATAAGGTTTGATGCGCGGCACGATCCCCAACAACGAAACCAGTGCATAGATGCCGATGGACAGCCCCCCGGCAGCAATCGGGCCGCGGGTCAGCGTGCTACACAGGAAGGTCACAGCGAGAAAGACCCACAAGTAGAGCGCACTCAGCAGGCTGGCCCGGACGAAGACGCCGGCATCGAAGGGGCCAAAGAGCACGACCGTGTAGGTCCAGCACGCCAACGTCGCCAGGACCAGGCTGGCAGCCAGGGTCAGTGTCAGGGCAATGAACTTGGCCATCAGAAAGGAGAGACGAGAGACCGGTTTGGAAAGCACCGTCACGACCGTGCCACGCTCACGCTCCTGTGCCACGGTGCCCATCGCAACCAGAATCAGGACGATGATGCCCGTTTGCGTCAGGTTCTTGAGGTACTGGGCGATCGCATCGACGGCAGTAGGCTCCGGCAGCTCAATCGTGATCGTCTGCCCTGTGCCCGTAGGGAGATTCTTGAGCAACTCAGGGGTAACCTTGGCCACGATCGGCGACAGGAGCCCCGCAAACGCCACAAACGCCAAGGCCATCCCCAGCAGGCGATAGGTACGCCACTGCTCGCGCAACTCCTTGCCCAACAGTACGGAAAGGTTCATTGGCGGGCCTCCGCAGCGTCCGACATCTCCGATGACGCGGACGTCAGGGCTGACGCAGACGTCAGAGCTGACGCAGACGTCAGGTGGACGAAGACATCCTCAAGGCTGGGAGCGGTCAGCTCATAATGCAAAAGGGTCATCCCAGAAGCGATCACGAGCGGGGGAAGTGTTTGTCTAGCATACGCCAGATCGCGCGCGTAGAGCCGCAGCCGGCCCTCGCTCGCTTCGGCAGAGGCCACCCACGGCTGCCGTTGCAGATGGTTGGCCAGAACTGACATCTGCTCGGGGGCTGCCTCAAACTCGATGACGAAGACAGGCACAGCGTAGCGCTCGCGCAAGGCTTCGATCGAGGCCTGGGCAACGATCTTGCCGTGGTCGATAATGCCCACGGTGTCGCACACGCGCTCGACATCGGCCAGGATGTGGGTGGACATAAACACCGTCGTCTGACCGCGCAAGTGCTCGATAACTTCGAGGACCTCCTTGCGCCCCATGGGGTCAAGCGCCGAACATGGCTCGTCGAGCAGAAGCACAGAAGGCTGGTTGATCAGGGCGTGAGCGATGCCGAGGCGTTGGCGCATCCCCCGCGAGTAGCCCCCGATGCGTCGTCGAGCCGCCGGGCCCAGATCAGCCACCTCAAGAACCTCGCGCACACGTCGCGCAAGATCCCCTCCACGCAGCCCGAACAGCCGCCCGACGAAGGTGAGGAATTCCTCGCCAGTCATCCAGCCGTAGAAGGCCGGCTCCTCGGCCAGATAGCCGATTCGGGCGCGCATCTCGGCGTTGCCAGCGGTAACGTCGTAGCCGGCAACGGAAGCCCGGCCAGAGGTTGGTCGGGAGAGCCCCGTGAGCAACTTGATGGTAGTCGTCTTGCCTGCGCCATTGGGTCCCAGGAAACCAAAGACGGCGCCGTCGGGCACGGAAAGGTCCAGACTCTGCAACCCGACCACCGTGCCATAGTGCTTGGTCAGGTCCTCACACAGGATTGCCGTCATCCGTTCTCCTCCCGTCCCACCAAGAGATAGATCAGTGGGCCGAAGATGTTAACCAGCACAATCACAGCCAGCCAGGCCCAGCGGTTGAGATAGCGGTAGGCCTGGCGGTGGGCCCAGTCCCACACTGCGAATACCAACAGCCCCAACTGAATGAGGAGAATCGGGAGCAACAGGGGGAGATACCGCGCGAGATCAAACCCAGTGTCAGCCATCGTAGCCTCCTGATTACCGCCATCCGGGCAGGCGCGTACACTAATACGTCCGGCCCGGACATCCAGAGCCCCATCGCAGCACTGGCTATTGTCTGCTTGATGGTAGCCGAGTCAATGCGAAGCTTTGCTATTACCCCGGTCCAACGGTACAATGCGCGCGGTCCAATATGCAGGAAAGCTACACGATGCCCGGCGGGCGAGAGCCCGGCTGACGTACGGGCAGACCACCCATCCAAGGAGTGACGATGACATCCTACACCGCACAGTTGGTTGAGATTCAGCAAGGGCTGGCGCTGCACGCAGACCGAATGGCCGGAAAACTGGCACGGATCGAGGCTGAGATCGCCTTTGCACACCGGCTCGCCGCCGCGCATCCCGAGCCTGCCGACACGTGGCATGAGACCATCCTGAAGGCCGGGTGCCTGGTCGATGAGGGGTTGCGTAAGGGTTCCTCAGACATCGACGCCCTCACCGCCGAAGCCGAGGCCATCCTGATGCCGCTGAGCGAGGTGGCCAAGCGTTTCACACTTCTGTGCGTAGGCCACGCACACATCGACATGAACTGGCAATGGTCCTGGCCCGAGACGGTCGCGCTGACGCACGACACGTTTCAGACCATGCTGACGCTGATGGACGAGTTCCCCGGGTTCATCTTCTCGCAGAGCCAGGCCTCCGTCTATGCCGCGATAGAGAAGTACGACCCGCCGATGTTCGACCAGATCCGGCGGCGCGTCGCCGAAGGCCGCTGGGAAGTCACCGCCAGCCAGTGGGTCGAAGGTGACACCAACCTGGCAAGCGGCGAGAGCATCAGCCGCCACCTGCTCTACACACGCGCATACTTCCAGGACAAGTTCGGGCTCTCACCCGAGGACGTGACCATCGATTTCGAGCCCGATACCTTCG
>JAKJAE010000159.1:6269-6539 GCA_022707665.1 Chloroflexota bacterium | reverse complement strand
GCGCATCTCGTCAAGATCAACGTGGCGCGTCACGGCGCCGCCGCGGGTCACACCAGGCGGAGAACTCCAGACCTGGTCCGGCTCCCAGGTGAAGGTCGTATGGCGGATGCCGGCCTGGCCCAGCGCTCTGACGAAGGCCTGGAGCTTGGCAATGTCCTCATCCCGACCTGGCAATGCCAGGTGGATCCTGTCCGACTTCCCCAGGTCATAGCTGCCGGCCATGGTGAGCTCGAGCCCGAAGGACTCCACCGCGGCTCGGAGGCGTACCAA
>JAKJAE010000159.1:0-6207 GCA_022707665.1 Chloroflexota bacterium | reverse complement strand
CCTCCGGGTCCGCATCGGGTCGGATTGCCATCGAGAACCTGATTCCACACTTGGTCATGTCATCCTCTCGTTTGATGGCCTCATTGGTGTGCCTGTGCCCACGTCTAACTGCCGGCCCGGTAGACGGCATCCGGGCCGCTGAATCCCACCAGCCGGAAGGTATGGTCAACCGGCGTCTCGAACGTCAGCAGAACGCGTACGCTCCTTCCCGGCTCGACGCTCTCGCGCATCGCTGCCATACTGGTCGCATACGCGCCGCCCTCAATGCGAATGACATCGGTGCCATAGCGCATCTCGCCCCAGCCCTGCTTCAGGAACAACACCTGCCCGGGCTGAGGCACGAGTCGCGTGTCGGCCGTCTCCCAGATACCCCCTGGTTCGAAATCGAGGGCTATCTGCGCCGCGACGCCATGCATCCCATCCAGTGTCCTGTAGTGCAGCGCCAATCCGCCCGCGTTCTCGGAGAGCGTTAGGGAACTCGCTGCGGGCGGCAGGGCGCGCAGATCACGCTCGGCGATCGACTCGGCCCAATGCTCAGGCGGGACCGGACGCCCCAACGGCATCTCGTAGCCAGGCCGCCGCGGGCGACCCAACCCATCCGATGATAACACCACCGCCCCACCGGCTACCGTCATCGTGTTGCCAATGAAGCGCCCGCAATCACCCCCGAAGTAGGTCTGGTCAATGCGACCGGCGCTGATCATCGCGTGTCCCCACCCAAACGCGAACAGGCGTGCGGTGTCGCGGAAGACCGACACGCTCAACGGCCCACGTCGCAGGCGCCAGATCCCGTTGATCGGGAGGGATAACGCGAAATCGCCGGGCAGGGCATCAGCGGCAGCAGGCGCAGGATCACCGCCGCGAAGCAGTGCATAGCACGTCCACAGGAGATCACCCGGCGTCGATGCCAACGCCCAGAGCGCCTGGGCCGCCGCGGCGAACTCGGGTGCCGGCCTTAGATGATGATAGAGCAGGTAACAGGGGATCAGGCCGGTTGGCACGTCACGGACCCCATAGTCCTGGCGGTGCGAGAGCCCCGTCTCGGCTGTGCCGTCGGCGTGCAACAGGTGCAGGTCCACCTCCAGGTTCCGGCATACGCCATCCAGGGCCCCGTCAACAGGGCGGTGCTCGGCGATGAGCAGCCAAGAGCGGTTGTTCACCGAATCATAGACGCCCACGCTCCGCTCGATGTAAAAGCCCTCGGCATCCGCATCGATGCCCTCATCGAGATAGGCGTCGATGGCCCCGGCGACATCGAGATCGGGGAACAGCGCCTGTGCCTGAACAAGCGCCGCGGCAATGACCCAACGGTGATTGGGTGTGTGAAAGCCGCCCGCGGCCATCCCGGGAACAGCGCGGCGCACGAAGCATTCCACGCGGTCGAGCAGACCGATCCAGCGTGCGTCATCCTGCCACGCCGCGCGCCGCCCCAGATCCAGAAGGGTGCACAGATGCTGCACGATGAAACCCGTATCTGGACCCGAGTCGATATTCACCGACGGAAGATCGATGAGTCCGCTGGGCCGCTGCAGCGCGAGAAGAGCATCTGCTGCCGCGAGCAGCCGCTCCAGCAGCGACCCGTCTGGGGCCCCGCGCAGCAAGCACAGGTAGACGCCATAGGTCAAGAAGCCTGCCGTGGGGCTGGGAGCAGGCCGACCGTCATCGGCCCCAACCAGGGCACCAAAGGCTGGACTAGCGGGAGCCGTGATCTGGACAGCAGATAGCCTCGATACGGTGGATTCCAGCAAAGGGATCAGGGCTCGGAGCGAGAGAGGTGGCTGCATTTTGGCCTCCTGGGCTGACAGGATTGGTGAGGCGATGCCGCTGAAGCACGCACTGCAGCTGCTGGACGCCCTCGACGCGACACCGCGCGAACCACAATAGCATCGTTGGGCGGTGGGTCAAACCCATAGTCGGACTCGGTCCACCGGTGCGTTTGTGACGCCACGGCTCTGTGCTAACATCGACCTGTGCCACAGAGACGCGTGGGACAGGTTCGGCCTCATCCCGAGTTTGGCTTGATCATCTCACAGGGGGTGCGCTATGCAACACACGGGCCGCAAGTCATTTAACTACGCCATCGGTATGTTCGGTACGTCGATTCCCATCAACCTGCTGAAGACCTTCGCCGCAGCCTTCTACATCAAGGACCTGGGCCTTCGCGCGGAGCAGTGGGCTACGGTGCTCTTCGTCTACACCTTCATCGATGCCCTCGACAATCCGGTCTACGGCTACCTGTCTGACCGGACCCGCACCCGGTGGGGGCGGCGCAAGCCCTGGCTCGTGTTGAGCACACCCTTGCTGATCGTGGGCCTCATCGCCTTCTACGCCATGCCGGCGTCTCTGGCGGGCACGTCGCTTCTCGTTTGGGCCATGCTCTTCTACATCTTCACCGGCACGCTGGACTCCGTGATCAATGCCAACTACGGCGCGCTCTTTCCTGAGATATTTACCAGTGACGCCTCCCGCGCGAAAGCCAACGCGCTTCGGCAGGCTTTTCAACTGGTCGCGATGATCATCAGCATAGCCCTCACACCGATGGTGACGGCAGCCATCGGCTACCGTAACACCGCCATTGCCTATGGCATCCTTGGAGGTGCGGTCATCCTCTACATGGCGCTCACAACCAGGGAGAGAGAGATCCAGCCCGAGGAGCAGAAGCCGGGGCTCTGGGATAGCATCAAGTCACTCGTAACAAACTGGCGCTTCTGGATCGCGGGCCTGGCCAACGCCTTCTACAGCGCCACCATGTCGTTGGTGATGGCAGCCATGCCCTTCTACGCCGAATACACACTTGGCATCACCGCGGGACAACAGACGATCCTCTTCGCCACGGTGCTGCTCATCGCCATTGGCAGCGTCGCTATCTGGGCACGGCTTCTGCGGCGCTTCACTCTGATGCCCACGTGGCGGGCCGCTCTTGCCACGTTGACGCTGGCGTTCATCCCGCTCTACTTCGCCAACAGCTTCGTTATGGCGATCGTGTGCAGCGCGCTCATCGGGTTCGGCTTTGCCGGTGTGATCACGACGATGGACCTCGTGCACGCCCGGATCATGGACCTGGACACGCGCAAGCACAACGTCCGACGCGAGGGCATCATCTCCAATGCCCTCGGCTTTATGAACCGTCTCAACGGGCTCTTCACGAGCGCGGCCTTCGTCCTGGTCGCCAGGATCTTTCTCTTCGAGAGTGGCGAGAACCCGGGTCCCCATCCCGACCGGGCAGCCCTGTTCCTCTTGACCGTGTTTCCCTTTGTGCTCTCGATCATCAGCCTGATCTTCTCGTTCTTCCTGCACTTCAGGGACGAGCCGGTCGTGGCGGATGATCCTGACCCAGCAGTGGCCTGATAAAGGAAAGGAAACTGTCCATGGCTCTCATCCGTCTTGACCACACCCCACAGACTGTCGGCGTCTGTCTGCCACTTTACGTGATCGTTCCTGACCCTGGCGCGATGAAGGAAGTCCCCGTTCGTGAGCGCAAGCTGCTCTACCTGCTCCACGGCCTCAGCGACGACGCCAGTGCGTGGACGCGTTACTCGTCCATAGAGACAGTAGCCAACGACTATGGCCTCGTCGTCGCGATGCCCTCCGTGGGACGCAGCTTCTACGCCGACCAACTCAACGGCCAACGGTTCTTCACCTATCTCACGGAGGAGCTGCCGGCCTATCTTCACGCGGTCTTCGGGTTGGCGCCCAGCCGCGAGAACACGCTCGTCGCCGGGCTCTCGATGGGCGGATATGGCGCGTTCAAGACGGCTTTCCGCTATCCCGAGCGCTTCGCGGCGGCATGCAGTCTTTCCGGCGCGCTCTCATTGGATATCCTGGACAACGAGGATGACCAGCGTGTCAATGAGTTCGCCTATGTCTTCGGTGACCTCAAGAAGCTCCGCGGGACGGAACACGATCCGATAGCCTGGCTGGACCGAGCCACCCGGAGCCCGGCCACGCTGCCCCGCCTCTTCATGGCCTGTGGTAAACAAGATGATCTGTTCCCTCTCAACCAGCAGTTCCACGCTGCATGCCAGCAGCGCGACATCCCCATCGACTACGTCGAGGAAGACGGAAAGCACGACTGGTATTTCTGGGACCGCCACATCAAACGCTTCCTGAGCCTGGTCCTCGGCGAACCCCAGACCGGCTAAGGAATACAAGACCTAACTTCGGCACGGATCCCGACGGCACGACGGGCCTGATCAGTCCGCCTCAGGGTTGACATACATAGAATTCCGATGTATAGTGACAATATGCATCGGCATCCATGATATCCAACCGTCCGGAGGTGAACGATGAACATGACAGGAAGCCTCCCACTCTTGATCCTGCACGCGTTGTCCAGAGGCGCCAGCTACGGGTACGCGATCGCCAAACAGATCAAGGCCAGCTCCAGCGATGTCCTTGACTTCCAGGAAGGGACGCTCTACCCCACGCTCCACAAGCTGGAGAAGGATGGCCTGGTCGAGGCCTATACGACGTTGACCAACGGCCGGCAGCGCCTCTACTACCGCCTCACCGAGGCGGGCGAGCGCGCCCTGGAAGCTGAGCGCGCCGCCTGGATGACCTATGCGCGCGCCGTCAACGCCGTGCTTGGGGAGGCAAAATGACGTCCCCAGAGGCCGCGGCCTTCGAACAGTGGCTCGCCGAAGCCACTAGGGGACTGCCACAGCCACTCGCCAAGGACGTGCGCACGGAACTGGAAGCCCATTTCGAGGATGCCGTCGAGGACTACCTGACCGCTGGGCGCTCACCCGCAGCGGCTCGCACGGCAGCACTGGCGGACCTGGGCGACGCTGAGACGGTACGCCATATGCTGCACAAAGTTCACCTATCCCGAGACGAGCGCCTCATTGCCTGGATCACCTGGCTCGTGCCTCGCCTGTGGCAGCATCGCGCCGTCATCGCCACAGCGCTCTTCGGACTGCTGGCACTAAGCGTTGTCGTGGCGGACCACCGTCACTGGATCGCCTACCGGGGACACCCGGATCCGCTGACCCCGCTCGCCTTTGGCTTCGTCCTGCTCAGCCTGCTCCTGGAGCGGCGACTGACGACGTGGAGCTATCCTGCAGCAGGCTACTTGCTGTCGGGGATCTGGCCCTGGCTCTTCTTTGAAGGCTTTGAGAGGTTGGGTGGCCCCTTTTGGGATATCGTTGCACCGCTGGTACTGCCAGGTGCGACTTTCCTGATTTGGGGAATCTCCGGGCTGCGCACCCTGCGTCGCACTGCGGGACGCCGTGGGATGGCGATTGCGTGGCTGCTGGTGGGGCTATTGCTGGCGACCAAGCTCGCGACGACGGCGGTCCAACTGAGAGACGGTGCTTTGGTCTTCAGCCTCTCGGCTCTGTCAGCGACTGAGATCCGTGTCAATGCCCCCTGGGTGCTCTATCTCATCGTGATGAGCCTGGCGCCCGTGGCGATCGGTCTGCGGGCTGCGCAACGCGATGGGCTGGCAGCAGTCCTGATCCCGATGGGGTGCCAGTACGCGTTCTTCGTCGGCATCGCCGATCCCACCTACCACCTGACCTTCTACGATGCCTGGCAGCCATCCCGTACCCTGCACACGGTTGAGGCGCTGGTCACCTATCTGCCTGCCTTGATGACCTTCCTGATTGCACCCCTATGGATGCTGCGAACACCCTCACGCCAGGGAAGAACAACAGCTTCGCTGGTGCCAAGCGGGACAACGCTGATCCTCACCCACATCCTGAGCGCTATCGGCCTGGCTCACACGCACCAAGCCTACACCGCCGCCACTTGGCTCAGCAGTGGTCTGGAGAGTTTGCTGTATCTCCTGCCCATCTTACTCGCGATCGTGCTCTACAATCGGTTCGGACAGGACGAAGCTATCCTGGCCCACTCCGTCGACAACACTGCACCAGCCCTTGCTGACCCTAACCGAAATGTGACTGCGCGTACCTAACGCGAAGCCTCGCCCGGCCACCAATCGAGGACCGGTGCCCAGTCGACGTGACCGTAATACCCGAACCATGGTGCCGCCGGGCCGGGAAGCGGGCCGACGTCGTCGACGACGCGCGTTGCCTCGCGTGACACGACGTCGAGCCACCATAGCGAGATGCGATCCTCGGCATCCATCCGCGCAAAGAGTAGGCTCTCACCGTCAGCGGACCAAAACGGGCGCTCATCGCGATAGGCCGGATCGGCGGTCAGCGCCACCGGCTCGCTGCCGTCAGCAGCACTCACCCAGATCCGGCG
>JAKJAE010000158.1 GCA_022707665.1 Chloroflexota bacterium | reverse complement strand
TCGGACATGAACTTCTATGAGACGGACAAGGATGACTACATCCTCTATCCTGGCCTGACCAAGTTCCCCACGATCCTGGGCCACGAGTTTACCGGAAAAATCGTGGAGGCGGGCTCGGAGGTCAAAACGCGTAAGGTGGGGGACATGGTGACGGCCGAGGAGATGATCTGGTGCGGGCGCTGCATTCCCTGCCGCAACGGCTACCCCAACCACTGCACGAATCTCGAGGAGATCGGCTTTACGATTCCAGGCGCTTTCGCGAACTATATCGCGCTCGATGAGAAGTACTGCTGGCCCATCGATGCTATAGCCGAACACTTCGGCAGCGAAGAGAAAGGCTACGAGGTCGGTGCGCTGAGCGAGCCCACCAGCGTCTCGTACAATGCGATGTTCGAGCGTGCCGGTGGCTTCCGCCCCGGCCACTACGTGAGCGTCTTCGGCGCGGGGTCCATCGGCCTTGCCGCCATCGGGCTGGCCCGTGCAGCTGGTGCCGGCACGATCGTCGCCTTTGAGGTCTCGCCCCCAAGGCGCGAGCTGGCCAGGAAGGTCGGCGCCGACTTCGTCTACGATCCCCGTGAAGTGGTCCCCCACGAAGCCCTTCTGGAGCACAGCAAGGGCGAGGGCTTCAACTTCCACGTCGAAGCTGCCGGCGCGCCACACCTCACCATCCCCGAGATGGAAAAGGCACTCGCCATCAATGCCAAAGTCGTGCAGATCGGGCGAGCCGCCCAGCGCGTGCCGATGTATCTGGAGAGCTTCCAGGTGCGCCGTGCTCAGGTCTACGGGTCACAGGGCCACTCGGGTCACGAGACTTTCCCCAACGTCATCCGTATGGTCGCTGCGGGCCGGCTCGATCTCAGCGAGATCATCACCGCGAGGTACACCCTCGACAACGTGGTCGATGCCATTGCGCGGTCGACACAGCGCACCGATGGCAAGATCATGGTAAAGCCAAACGCCTAAGGAGACGACCCCATGACACACACAAAACCAGTTCCGGCGGGCCTGCTTGCCACCGATCAACCCGATCTCTTCTTCGAGGACAACACAGTCGGACGCCTGAAAAAGGAGATCTGGGATGCCAGCGATGCCGAGATCGACGCCATCCTGGCGGAATACGGGATGCCCTCACCCGTCGAGTGGGGCAAAGCAGGTTCGTACATCCAGACAACCATCCGCTGGCAAGTGGAGCAGAACCGTAAGAAGAACGACATCGTGCTGATCCCCGTAGGGAGCACAGAGCTTCACGGTCAACACATGCCCAGCGCGTCGGACACGCTCTACGTGAGCCAGATCTGCGAAGGTGTACGACGCTACACCGCCAGGCGCGGCGCTCCGGTCGCCCTTGCATTACCGCCCGTCATGTATGGGGCGCACCCCTACCACCACCTGGGCATGCCGGGCACCGTCATCGTGCGTGAGAACGTACTCCGTGAGCAGATGATCGACGTGATGCTGGGGCTCTGGAACGATGGCTTCCGCAAACAGATCATCCTCAACAACCACGGACAACTCTGGGTGTTGGAGTCCGCGATCCAACAGTTCTGCAAGCGCTACCAGCTTCCGGGCGTCTACCGCGTGATTGACTGGCACCGTGCGGTGCGCGAGTTCTTCCGTACCAAGGAGCGTGGTGGAAAGTGGGACACCAACTTCGTCCACGCTGACGAATCCGAGACCTCCTTGGGCCTCTACCTTCACCCCGAGATGGTGGATATGGCCTACGCCGTCGACACCGAGGGCAAGAGCTGGCTTCCCGATGGGCACTTCGACAAGTCGGTCGACCCTTTCAGTCGGCCGTGCCGCTGGTCAGAGGGCGAAGGGCAATCCGCGATCGAGATGGCAGGCACGCCGGAGGGCGTGGTGGGTAAGGCAACCCACGGCGATCCCCAGAAGGCCAAGCGACCTCTCGCGGCCATCCTGCGCTACCTGACGTTGCTCAACGACCAGATCCTCGAGGCCTTCCCGCCCGGCACCGTGCCGCCCGTGGAGGAGTTCACACTCCGCACGGATGAGGAGATGGCGCCTTTCCTGAAAGAGCCGATGAGCGAGGGCTGGCGCCCCGTGTACGCACTGCCGCGCATCGGGCAGGACACGTTCAGCGGCTAAGGGAGCGGCGGTCAGCGAACAGGCAACAGGGGATAAGGGCTTGCCCCTGATAGCAAGCCCCTATCCCCTTATTGACCTGTCGCTCCATCGCCATACCATACCGGAGGAGGTGTATTGTGAAGCTAAGCCTCGTCCTGTCTACCCATCAGGCTCAGTTCGAAGCCGTCGCCCTCAAGGGCGACTTCGAGGCCAACGTCGCCAGGATCGCGGCGTGGGGCTACGACGGCGTGGAGTTGGCCATCCGTGATCCCGCCCTGGTCGATGCCGATGCGCTCACCCGCGTCGTGAGCGAGCACAGGCTCGGGGTGCCCGCCATCGGCACCGGTCAGGCATGGGGCGAAGAGCATCTATCGTTCACGAGCGATGATGCGACCGTGCGCGCTGCAGCCATCGCCCGGATCCAGGGCCACATCCCGCTGGCTGAGCGGTTCAGTGCCGTGATCATCATCGGGCTTATTCGCGGGATTACGCCTCAGCGACAGAGCCACGATCGCTCGATGGCCTATTTCAGGGAAGCGATGCAGGCCTGTGGGGAGGCCGCACACGGGACGAGTGTTCGATTTGCCATCGAGCCGCTCAACCGCTACGAGACGGACCTGATCCACTCGGCGGAACAGGGCCTGGCCTTCCTGGATGACGTCGGGATGGTTAACGTGGGACTGCTTCTCGACACGTTCCATATGAACATCGAGGAGCGCAGTCTCGAGAGCAGCATCCGCGCGTGCGGGGAGCGCATCTTCCACTTCCACGTGGCGGATTCGAACCGTTGGTATCCCGGCGCCGGGCATCTCGATTTCGCCAGCATCGTAGCCACGTTGCGGGAGATCGGGTACAGGGGCTGGATATCAGGCGAGTTCATGCCCAAGCCCGATGCCAGCATCGCAGCGCAGCGCGCCATCGCGCACATGGCCCCCCTACTGCAACCGTAAGGTAGAAGCCGTGCAACGGGTCATGCCCGGGCGCCTCGGACCGATCGCCGTATTGCTGTTGGTGCAACTCCTTAACGGCATTGTCGTCTCTGCCCAGCGCTACTTCTTCCCCATCTACATCAGTGACTCTCTGGGGGCCACCGCCGCCTTCGCATCGTCACTGGTCTCGATTGCCCAGGTCGCCGGCATGGTAGCTGCGATGGTGGGAGGAGGTCTCACCGACACCCTCGGTCGCAAATGGACGCTCGTGATCGGCCTGGGCTGTTTTGTTGTGAGCAGCGCAGCCTTCCTGGCGCACGCCCCTTGGCTCGTAGGAACCTTGTGGGTGATCAGTGGGCTGGCCACGAGCCTTGAGTCTCTGGGAGCGCAGAGCTATCTGATTCGTGCCGCAGGAAATCGGCATATTGGCACGATCTCGGCTTTCTACCATTGGGGGTTCACGCTCGGCGGCGCCCTGGGCAGCCCCTTCGCCGGTCATATCCTCGATACACGCGGCTATACCGTCTTTGCCACCTGGTTGATCGGCTTTGCCGCATTCAACCTGGTCCTGGCCGTGGCCCTGATGCCGAGCCACCAGCAGCGACAGGCAGACCAGGACCGACTGCCCTGGCACAGGGCGCTCGCAGGGTATCTACACGTGGTACGACAGCCGCTCATCGTGCGCCTGGGGCTGATGCGCTTCCTGCCAACGTGCTACTATGGGATGAGTGGCGTGCTCATTCCGCTCCTGATCTACGCCGAGACTGGCACGAAGATCTCCGTTGCTGCGTTTGCCACAACCAGTCAGGTGCTTGCGACGTTAGCGCAGCTTGTCACGGGGCGTTTCGCCGATCGCGTGGGACCGCAGACGCCGACGCAGATCGCCATGGGGGCCGTAGCGCTGGCAGCCCTGGGACAGGCGGTTCTCGCCAGGCAGCCGTGGGGACTGTTTGCCTTTGGCTGCCTGGGCGTGGCTGCGGCGTGGTCACTGTCGACGATGATGCTGGTCCTTGTCTCTGGGGCAACCTCACACCACGAACAGGGGCGCGTTCTGGGAGCTTTGGCCCTTGTATGGAACATGGCCATGGTCCTGAGCATTCTTGTGGGTGGCGTTCTCGTAGAAATGAGCGCCGGCCTACCTTTTGCCGTAGCATCAGTGCTGGGACTGGCCGGCGTGCTCGTTGTCGCCTCGTACTTCCGTCATCTCGATCACGCCCACGGCTAGAGATGATCCCCCGAAGAGGGGCAACGCCCTGAAACGAAAAACGCCCCCTTTAGGGGGGCGTCTCTCAACCTATGAAACCTAGACAGGTTTATTCCGACAGCGTTTGCAGACCTTGATCTTCGCGCCGTCTTTGGTCGTGCGCTCGTAGAGGACCTTGATGGCCGTCGTACCGCAGACAGGACAAGTTCCCCGCCCATGTCTCACCATATCCCGAATGCCCTTCCCGCGATGCTGTTTTCCCATCGTGCTTGCACCCTTTCGTGAGTTCCTATAAGAATCGCACGCCCTGGGACGTGCCATCTGCCTCGCCGAGCCCAGGTCTTACACACAAAAGCCACGGCAATTCACCCGTGGCTGTCAGAGACCTAAGGTAGGTTTATGATACGACCGATTGCCCGGATGTCAAGTCAGAGAGATCAGTCCTGCCTGGTGCCAGCGAGAGCCAGAGCTCTGCCACACGCACACCGCGCTCGCCCGGAGCTGCACACCAGGTAAGCACGAGCGCGCCTTCTGCTGTGAGCTCTGCCGGAATCCTATAGGTGCAGGTGTGCTCTGCCTCACGGCAGAACGCCGGCACGAGCGGCACACCGTTCACGGTTAGTGAAATCGACGCAGGCGTAACGCCATAAGCAACGCGCAGTGTATAGGCACTCGGGTCAAGGTGGTCCAACCGCACGGTCAGCGGCGTCATGTAGTGGGTGCAAAGCTGCCGCAACTGAGCAACTGGAGGCGCAAGAGCGCGCCTTGGATCAGCGCTCCCAGCGTGAAGCCTCGCAATGCCCGCCATGTCATATCCAACAAAGGGTGAAGACAGGTATCCCGGATCCCTCTCCCAGGGCTCGCCGCCTATCGTGATGCGCAGCGACCCCGGTGCCCCCAGATCCTGGTAACGCCCACCGGGACCAGGATCGGCTCGGTGCAGGAGCGCATCGACCGCTGCAAGCTGTTCGGCCTCATCAGAGAGTGCACGGATCTCGCTCAGTCGCTGCCAGAGCCACGTCGCATCGTTCAGCGGGAGATCCATCCCATCGAGGAAAGCCCCGCGCCCCCACGACTGCGCCCCGTGCCGCGGAACCGAAGACTGCAACGAGACCGAGGCAAACAGCGCATCTGCCAGTTGGTCACACCATGCGCGCAACCGAACGCGCATCTCCTGCGCCACCAGCGCGGTGTGAGCGCGGTCGAGCACGGCCTCCGCTCTCGACAGCGCGGCGCGCACGCTGGTCTGCCCCGCGTTACGGAGCGCATCATAGGCCTGCTCGAGCAATTCGGTCTCGTAGATCAGGCGACGCCGCACGTAGGCATCGCAATAGGCCCGCAACAACCCCATCTGGAACCGGTAGTTGTCCAGAACGCCCTCCGGAGCGTGCGTGGCCTCAAACTGCCAGTGCTGAAGTGTGGCCTCGACGCCGGTGTTGAGCACCAAGGGCCCCCGCCAGTTCTCCTCGAGAGCCAGGAAACCCTGAGCGAGCCGCGCTTCGCAATCAGGTGCAATGAACAGCCGCACGTAGTCGCGCAGCGTCTCCGAGACCGGCATGGTCGGGTCCCAGTCCTGATCAGCCCAGACGAACTTGTTCACGTCGTCGTTGACGCCCTCGGAATAGGTGATGCTCCCCGTGGCATAGGTCCGCAATCGGTTGTGAATCTCCTTCATCGCCACCGGCCGCGGGTTGATGCCCTCGCGACCGTGCGTCAGCGCAAGCGCCAGATCCCACTCCGGTACCGGATACTGACACTGCAGGCTGTGGGTGATGTCAGGATAGCGCCGGATCGGATAGCGCGCCGGGATGCGTGCGCGAAGCTCCGGGAGTGACACCGGCACCCAGGGCGCAAAGACGATCCCCCCGAGCCACTCGGGCTCCTCGTCGACCTGAGCGAAGAACCCCTTCAACCACGTGGCGTCAGGCCGGAATGCCTGCGGCGACAGCCAGATCCGGGCGTTCGGGTGGTAGGCGTGCAGGACCTCAGCTACCCTGGCGGACCAGGTGAAGAGCTGATCAGGCGCGAGGTTTCCCGGATCACCACCAGGGATGAAAACGTGATCGAGGCGGCTCAGATGGCCGAAGACTTCCGCACGCTCCGCAAGCTCTGCCTTGATGCACGCCGGATCGGCAACATCGTCTCCCATGTTCGGATACCAGAGCCAAACGTCCAGACCGTAGCGTGCAATGATCTCATCCAATGCCACCATCATCTCCATCGGCGGCAGTGGCATCAGGGCATTGGTGAGTTCATCGTCGGTTCGCGGAGGAAGGATCTCGATGCTGTTGGCGCCAAAGAAGGCCAACTCACGAATGTACTGCTCG
>JAKJAE010000157.1:6222-6556 GCA_022707665.1 Chloroflexota bacterium | reverse complement strand
GCGTCCGATACGGTCTACACCCTGGTCGCTACCGGCCCCGGGGGCGAGGCCCAGGCGCAGGTTCAGGTCTACGTCCAGGCACAGCGCTGTCTGGCTGCCACCGACAACCTGAGACTGCGAACCGGCCCTGGTACCGTCTACGAGCCGCCGATTGCCTCGTTGCCTGCCGGCACAGAGCTCAAACCGCTGGCCTATAGCGCCGTTGGCTACCCGGACGGCCAGTGGGTGAAGGTCCAGGTTATGGGTTCAGGCCAGGAGGGATGGGTGTCACGGGACTTCCTGGGTGATTGCAATGTGGATGTGACGGGGCTGGGCGGTGCCTCATTCGACCCTA
>JAKJAE010000157.1:0-6212 GCA_022707665.1 Chloroflexota bacterium | reverse complement strand
TCAGCGTCAATCCCACGTCCTACACGGGCATCTGCGCCAAGCAATTCGACTTCACGGCGCAGATCACGGTCATCGGCTCGGGCACAGTGACCTACAAGTGGGAGCGCAGCGATAGCGCCGACGTGGCCCAAGAGGTAATCGACTTCACCGGCCCGGGGACTCAGGACGTCACTAGCTCTTGGAATGTCAGTAGCGACGGAACCTACTGGCAACGGCTGCACATCCTCGGTCCCAACGAGGTGCTGTCGAACCAGGCAACCTTCACCGTCGACTGCCGCACGCCGGCAATCTACATCTACAATACCAACGCCGCTGCGGGCAACGAGTTCAAAGCCCTGCTCGAGGGCCATGACTACACGGTCGATGTTGTCGCGATGAGCGCGATCATGTCTACCGACTTCAGCAAGTACCGGCTCGCCATCGTCGGCGCCGACACAGGCAGCGGCTACGACTGGGGCGATGCCGCGGGCTCACAGGCAGCGCGCATCAAAGACGCCGGAGTCTCGGTTGTCGGCCTGGGCAGGGGCGGGGCAGCGTTCTTCAGCGAGATCGGCGAGACGGCGATCGGTTGGGGAAAAACGTGGGTCGGCTCGGCAGCCCGTGATGTCTATGCGGCCAACCTGGACCACGCCATCTGGAAGAGCCCCGAAGCCGTCTCGGTCTCCGGCAGCCGCATCGTCTCGCTCTACAGTGCCGATAGTGCCTTTGTCGCCGTTCACTATCCCAGCGAGGTGTCCGGCGTGGTCGCCATGGGACGCCAGAGCGATGATGCCACCCACTACCCGATCATCAGCTCCAGCACGCGCTACCTGCTCTGGGGTTTCGAGCGTTCCGCTGGCGGACTGACCGACGCCGGACGCAAGGCGTTTGTTAACGCAGCACGGTCGACATCCTTGCTCAGACTTATCCTGGATCGACCGATCCTGATCCAACCGGTCCATCCGTAGACCTGGTGCCCAGAGGATACAGGCCGTGGGCGCTGATTGCGCCCACGGCCTTCGTCGTGTGATCCCAAGTATTGCCGTGTGATCCCAGGATCGTCGTGTGATCCCAGGATCGAGTAGAATGGACGCGCTATGGCTGACGTCCTGGTACGACTCGATCGCATCACCTTCCATCACGCCGCCGAGATTGTCCTCGATGCTGTCTCGTGGGAGATCCAGATGGGCCAGAAGATCGGCCTCGTTGGTCCCAACGGCGCCGGGAAGTCGACGCTGCTCCGCATCATCAACGGCGAGCTACAACCCGGTGATGGCACCATCGTCCGGCACCAGACACGCATCGGCTATCTACCCCAGGAGCCCATCTTCCCGGAAGGCGCGACCATCTGGGAGGTCGTTCTCGGTGCTAACGAGACTCTTCAGGCCATTGAGGCAAGAATGCGGTCTCTTGAGATCAGAATGGGCCTCCCCGAGGTCTACGGTGACGCAGCCGCGTTCGAGCGCACACTTGCGGCCCACACGCGCGAACAGGAGGCCTCCGAACGGCTGGGAGGCTACCGCTACGAGGCCCGCTGCCGTCAGGCTCTGCAGGATGTGGGGTTCAAAGACATGGATCGTATCGAGAAACCTATCTTTGAGCGTGAGCGCATGGGCCTGCAGCTCGATGGAGGGCGTGGGTCGGCGAAAGTGCTCGAGATCACCGATCTGGACAAGGTCTATGATGACACGCCGGTGCTTCTGGGCCTGGATCTCCTCATTTGGCGGGGCGAACGCGTCGGCCTGATTGGCCAGAATGGCACGGGGAAAAGCGTGCTCTTGCGCTGTATCCTTGGACAGGAAACGCCAACATCGGGTACGATTACGATCGGTCCCAGCATCCGCGTCGCTTACTACGCTCAGCAACACGAGACGCTGGACCCCGATAGAACCCTGATCGAGGAGATCTGGGAAGCCAGGTCGATGTCCGAGCATGCAGCGGTCAACTTCTTGCGGCGCTTCCTCTTTCCCTATCAGCGCACGCGCGACCGTGTCAGAACGCTGTCTGGCGGTGAGCGCAGCCGGCTTCAACTGGCCAAGCTCATGCTCACGGACGCAAACCTGCTGCTCCTCGACGAGCCCACCAACAACCTCGACCTGCCATCCTGCGAGGTACTCGAAGAGGCCCTCGACGACTTCGAGGGGACCATCCTGGTGATCTCTCACGACCGTTACTTCCTCAATCGGACGGTCACACGCATCGTCGAGCTCGAAGAAGGGGCGCTCACCGAATACGCCGACTACTCTTCTCATCTCAAAGAGAAACTGCTCCGAACTGGCGCAGCGAGATTGTCGGGCAAGCGATCCCTCTGGCACAGGAAGATACCCACCGTCAATCTGAGTTGCTGTTGCTGACGGCTCTTATCAGATTCTTGGCTGTTCAGCGACCTCCCTGGACCCTCACCTTCCGGGCTCCGTCATCCTTCTCGGATCAAGAAGGATATCCAACTCATCCGGCGAGAGCACGCCCGCCCTCAATGCCGCCTCGCGAACGGTGATGTCTTCAGCTTCCGCGATTTTGGCAATCTGGGCGGCCCGGTCATAGCCGATGACCGGCGCCAATGCCGTCGCGAGCGCCAGGTTTCGTGCCAGCGCAGCCTCACAACGCTCTGCATCCACCTCCAGGCCCGCCACACAACGCTCCGCGAAGGATCGCGCGGCATTCGCCAGCATCTCGGCGCTCGACACCGTGTTGTGCGCCAACAGCGGCATCATGAGGTTTATCTCGAAAGCCCCGCCAAGGCCCCCCAAAGTGTTGGCCACATCATAGCCAATCACCTGAGCACAGACCATGATCAGGGATTCCGCGATCACGGGATTGACCTTGCCCGGCATGATCGACGAACCCGGCTGAACGGCAGGAAGGCGCAGTTCCCCCAACCCATTGCGGGGCCCCGACCCCATCCAGCGGATGTCATTGGCAATCTTGTGCAGGCTTACCGCAATTGCTTTCAGGGCTCCCGACGCCTCAACCAGGCCATCTCGCGCCGCATTGGCCTCGATATGGTTCTCAGCCTCGCGGAAGGCCGTGCTCAGGGCACGGTTCAAATGCCCGATCGCCAACACGGGGAAATCGGCCGGGCGGGCCACCCCCGTGCCGACTGCCGTGCCCCCAAGCGGGAGCTCCGTCAGCGCCTCAATGGCCTGGCGCGCCCGACCGATGCTCAACCGTGCCTGCGCCGCATATCCCCCGAACACCTGTCCCATCCGGATAGGCGTAGCGTCCTGCAAGTGCGTCCGCCCGGTCTTCACCACGCCATCGAAGGCCTGCGCCTTCCCGTCCAAAGTCTCGGCCAGCGTCTCGAGTGCCGGGATCAGCCCATCCCGCAGCGCAAGCGTCAGCGCCACGTGAATCGCCGTCGGGATCACGTCATTGCTCGACTGGCTCATATTCACATGATCGTTAGGATGCACCGCAAGCCGCGATCCTGTTCTGGCGCGGTCCGCAGTTTCACCGCTCCCCCCCTGCTCAGCCAGGGTTGCGATCACCTCATTGGCGTTCATATTCGTCGACGTGCCCGATCCGGTCTGAAAGACGTCGACAGGGAAGTGCGCATCCACCGCACCCGAGATCACCTCATCGCAGGCCCTGATGATGGCCTGGCCCAGTTCCGGCGTGAGCAACCCCAGATCGAGGTTCGCCTCGGCGCACGCGCGTTTGACTGCCCCCAGGGCGTGAATGAACCGCCGGCCAAAACGCTGGCCCGAGATCGGAAAGTTCTCCACCGCACGCTGCGTCTGCGCCCCCCACAGGGCGCCGCGCGGTACGTGCATCTCGCCGAGGGTATCGCGCTCAACCCGGGTCGATCCGGTTGCCTCTACACTCGCACCGGTCATCGTCCCCACCTCACGCGACCCCGTCCACGCAGCTATACATCCAGGAGCATCCCTCAGCAGCAATGAGATCCTTGGCCCTGCTCGGGCCCCAGCTCCCAATGGCGTAGCGAAGCGGCGCCCCCATTCTGGTAAGCGGGTCGATCAATTTCCACGCCAGCTCGATCTCATCGGCCCGTGCAAACAACGATGCATCGCCCTGCAACGCATCCAACAACAGTCGTTCATAGGCCTCCGGCAGGACCGAATCGCCAAAGTGCTCCGAGTAGGCGAATGCCATGTCGACAGGCGCCGTACTCATACCTGCGCCGGGCTTCTTTATGTCAAAGCGGAGCTGGATCGCCTCGTCGGGCTGGATGCAGATCGCCAGACGGTTGGGCCTGGGCGAAGCGCTCTCAGGGAAAAGCAAGTGGGGCACGCGTTTGAACTGCAACGTGATCTCGGATACCTTCTCCTTGAGCCCCTTGCCGGACTGCAGGTAGAACGGGACGCCTTGCCAGCGCCAGTTGTCGACATAGAGACGCACTGCGGCATAGGTTGGGGTCTGGGAATCCGGTGCCACGCCCTCCTCCTCCAGATAGCCCTCATACTGCCCCAAAACGACATCTTCAGGACGGGGAGCGCGAAGTGCCTGGAGAACTTTCACCTTCTCATCCCGCAACGCATCGGCGCTCAGCGCTGCGGGTGGTTCCATCGCTGTCAGGGTAAGTAGCTGGAGCAGATGATTCTGGAACATATCGCGCAACACACCGGCACTCTCATAATAGCCGCCGCGGCGCCCTACGACGATCGACTCAGCAACGCTGATCTGCACGTGGTCGATGTACTGCCTGTTCCAGAGAGGCTCAAAGATCGCGTTGGCAAAGCGAAACGCGAGGATGTTCTGAACCGTCTCCTTTCCCAGATAATGGTCAATGCGCAGGACCTGATCCTCACTGAAGGTCTTGTGAATCCGCTCGTTGAGCGCCCGCGCGCTGGCGAGGTCGCGCCCGAAGGGCTTCTCGACGATAACGCATACCCGCCGCTCTGCCTTCCCCTCGCCCTGCCCACGGTTCAGACCTGCAGCGCCGAGAGCATCGACGATCGTCCCGTACAACGAAGGAGGAACGGCCAGATAGAAGAGGGTATTGCTCGGCCCTCCCTCCGCCGCGTCGAGCGCCTCCAGCGTCTCGCGCACCCTGCGATAGGTATCCGGATCGTCGTATCCGCCCGCAAGGTACGTATACGCCTCGGATAGTCTGGGCCACAACTCACACGCCCGGGGCTCACGCCGCGCGTAGGCCTCGATACCCTGATACAGATGCTCACGGAAGCCCTCATCGGTGTACGCCGACCTGGCAACGCCCACGATGTGCACCCGACCGGGCAACAGACCGTCACACGCCAGGCTGTGCAGTGCGGGCACCAATTTGCGCTGCGCCAGATCGCCTGACGCGCCGAAGATCACGATCGTCGATGCTACCGGCTGCTCGCCCATAGGTACTTCCCCCCCTCTCGGCAACGATAGATCCGCCTATTGTACCGTCAGCCAGTCGCAGGTGAAGCGCCTCACGCTTTCGCCTTTCTGCCACCACACAGTAAAGCACGCGGCGCCGGGTTCAACCCGGCGCCGCGATCACGTGCCGCTCAGAGAGGGGCATACCCCCAGTGGACATCCCGGCTAGTCACGCCTGCGCGGGATCACCAACCACAGGAGTAAGTAGGGCACCAGACCCGGCAGACCACCGGGCACCATCAGAAGCAGGAACAGCAACCGGAACCAAACAGGCGCGATCCCGTAAAACTCCCCCAGTCCTCCACAGACCCCGGCAACGATTCCGTTTTGTCGGCGCAATCGATTTCGTTCAGCCATCTCACTCACCTCCGCATAGGTCCATTCACTGTACCATACGCAGTTCGTGGTCCCACGTTGCAGTCCCCCTCACACGGAGCTCCTTCCCGGCACGCAGAGCCTGGCAAGGTGGCCACGCCCGGATTGTCCGAGCGCTTGCCAAGCCCCCCTTCCATGCTAGACTTACCAGCCGCATATCATACACGAGGAGCAGCCATGACAGACAACGCCAATCGGCGTCACGCCGGGACCGAGCGTTCCCGGCCATCGCTCAGTCGATCGCCCCGGCCGGATCGCGCCAGGTCGCGCGCCGCATGGGCCCTTCGAGTCCTTGTCGTATTGTTGTGCTTGGTTGGACTGCCCCTCGGCACGGGCCTGGCGGCACCGTTGTCGCAGGACACCGTTCTCACAATCACCTACCCATCCCCTGGTAGCGTCCTGAGGGGGCAAGTCCCGATCCAGGGAACCGCGACGCATCCCGGTTTCGTCTCCTATGGATTACTCTACGCGACCGGCACCGAAGTCACGGGCGCTACATCGTGGCAACACAACAGCCCCATCGCGTGGGA
>JAKJAE010000156.1 GCA_022707665.1 Chloroflexota bacterium | reverse complement strand
CTGTCAGTGCCGGGGACTTTCCGCAGTCCCCGGCACTTTCCGGACGGAGACGCTGCGCAAAGGCCGTGATCGTGCGCCAGGGGCTGAGGGCGCAGCGTGTCTGCCCCCATCCTGAAATGCACCCGCAGCAGAGGCCTGGTTGTCGCCACCCGGGGACATGCGATACTCGCATGTCAGCCAGAGATTGAGGAGGTCGTGTCTATGCGTTGGTCGCCCTTCAAGCTGGAGCGTTACTTCGCCCGATGGGAATTTGCTGTCGATCACGTGCTCTGTGCGTCGGATTGTGAGTCGATGGCTGTGGCTGAACTCCTGGCGCTGGAACCCGGAGCCGTCGATCGGTTTCAGGCATTATGGCTGGGTTACACAGAGTCGGCAGGCGCCCCTGAGCTCCGTGAGGCGATTGCGCAGATCTATGCAACCATCGCGCCTGAGGACGTGTTGGTGCACAGCGGCGCTGAGGAAGCGATCTTCGTGTTCATGCACGCAGCGCTGGGAGCTGGCGACCATATCGTGGTGCACTGGCCCTGCTACCAGTCGCTTGCCGAGATTGCGCGAGGTCTGGGATGTGAGGTGACGCTGTGGAAAGCAGACGCCTCCCGCGGCTGGGCCCTTGACCCCGATGACCTGCCGCATCTTCTGCGACCGAACACGCGTGTGGTCATCGTCAACTCGCCCCACAATCCGACAGGCTATCAGATGCCGGAGGCGCACTTCCGCGCCATCGCGGCCCTGGCCGAGCAACATGGGTGCTTGCTCTTCTCCGACGAAGTCTACCGCGAGTCTGAGTATGCGTCTGCGGACCGGTTGCCAGCGGCGTGCGATCTCAACGCGAGCGCGGTCTCGCTCGGAGTGATGTCGAAGACGTATGGGTTGCCTGGCCTGCGCATTGGGTGGGTGGCCACACACAATGCAGCGCTCCTGCAGCGGATGGCTGAGCTGAAGGACTACACGACCATCTGCAATGCAGCCCCCAGCGAATTCCTGGCCGCTGTTGCGCTACGCCATCGCCGGACGCTCGTTGACCGAACCGTCGCGTTGCTGCGACAGAATCTTGATGTGCTCGATGTCTTTATGCGTGAGCACGCATCGACGTTCGCCTGGCAACCGCCAATCGCCGGTCCCATCGCCTTTCCAGGGCTTACGGGGCATGCGGCAAGTGTTGGCGCAGAGGCCTTCTGTGAATGGCTGGTGCACGAGACCGGCGTCCTGTTGCTGCCAGGCACAGTCTACGACGTGCCGAACCACGTGCGGATTGGTTTTGGACGACGTGACCTGCCGGAGGCGTTGGCTAAGGCTGCCCGTGCGCTTTTGACCTCCTGCCGTGTCGCCCTATACTGACGTCATTCGCTATCCACCCCCTCTGCGCTAGGTTGTAGCCTGGAGCCTGATGTGAGCACGCCGGACGACACGACGACGTTGATGACCAAGGTGTTGCTTCCCCGTCGCCGGGACGACATCCTGACGCGTCAGCGGTTACTCAACGCTCTCTATGATATGGTGGACTACCGGCTGGCGTTGGTCTCGGCACCGGCGGGCTATGGCAAGACCACGCTCCTCGTGGACTTTGCGACCGATCTGGAACACCCCGTGTGCTGGTACGCCCTCGATGCCAGTGACCGCGACCCACGCGTGTTCCTTGAGCGCCTTGTTGCCTCTATCCAGCATCGCTTCCCGGGGTTCGGTGCCGAGACCTTGCGCGCGCTCGCCGCCAGCACCGACCTTGGAGGTGGCGCGCCGGGCGTGGTACGTGTGTTTGTCAATGAGATCGTCATGACCATTCCCCGATGGTTTGTTCTGGTTCTGGATGACTACCACAGCCTGGGTCGTTCGCCGGTGGTCGGGATGCTGAAGTATCGCCGCTGCGCATTGGGCAAACGCTGGTTGTTGACAAAGACGCTCTTGCTCCAGCGCACCCAGCGGCTCTGGGTGGCGAGGTCCTCCGTCGCCTGCCACTCATCATCCCGCTGGTGGCGCGGGGCGGCGTCGGGGGGATCGGCCCCGAACAGATGCGGTTTCTGCCGGAGGAAGTTCAGACGCTTTTTGCCCACAACTACGCCACGGAACTCACGATGGCGGAGGCAAGGGCCCTGGCGGACCAGTCGGAGGGGTGGATCACTGGCCTGCTGCTCACCGCTTACACGCGCTGGCAGGGGGTCTTGCAGAGCTGGATGAGGGCGCGTAGCTCGCATCAGCCGGTCTATGACTATCTGGCCCAGGAAGTCTTCGACCGGCAGCCTGCGGATATGCAGTCGTTCCTGACAGTGTCCTCGGTGCTCGACGAGATGAGCGAGCTGCTGTGCCGTGAGATTCTGGGTGTGGATCAGCCGGCGGATCTGCTCAAGCGGCTCGAGACGGAGAACCTCTTCGTTGCGCGCCTTGAAAATGACTGGTATCGCTATCATCACCTCTTTCGCGAGTTTTTGCAGAGTCGCCTGCTGCACCATGACCCCGAGGGTTGGGCATCCTTGCATAGCCGCGCCGCGGGATGGTTTGAGGCACACGGGCAGGTGCGTGAAGCCGTAGCGCACTACAACGCGATCGGAGATCATGCCGCCGCGGCACGGCTGATGTCTGCGATCGCCTTCGATTTGTATCTGGGAAACCAGTTCACGACGCTGATGACGTGGCGAGAGCAGTTGCCCGATGCAGTACTCGCGAGGCAGCCCCGTCTGGCGCTCTACCAATCGCGGGCTGCCTACAAGCTGGGGCAACGTGAGGCATCTCTGGCCTTGACCGAGATCGCCGAAGCGGGCTATCGTGCAGCCGGCGACACTGAAGGCCTGGCGTTCAGTCTCCTGCAGCGCTGCCAGATCTGGCTCGCCCAGGGACAGGCGGGGGACGCCTTGGCTCTGGCCAAGTCGACGTTGGCAATGATTGGAGACAGCCAACCGCAAGTCGCACTTGAGGCGCACCGCATTCTGGGAATGGCGTACATTGATCGGGCAGACTTGCGCAAGGCATTCCTGCATTTGGGCCGGGCGCTTGCGCTGAGCGATGCCCAGAGCTCGACCTACATGCGCGCTCTGGTGAGAACTGGGCTGGCGCACTGCATCAGCATGATGGGGCAGTTGGCAGAGGCAGTCAGACTTAACCGCGAGGCCGTTGCACTCTGGCGCCAGGTAGGCAGCGATGCAGGGCTTGCGGATGAGTTGAACGATCTGGGCTTCCACTTGCTGGCCCTGGGGCAGTACGACGAATCGCTGCGCTGCTTGCAGGAAGCCCTGGCGCTGAGCCGCCAGACAGGTCTGCGGCAGGCGGAGGCTGTGGCGCTGGTAAACCTGGGTGAGCTGACGCGCGACCTCAATCTTCTCGACCAGGCTGCAGACTACTTTGACCAGGGACACCGCCTGGCGCGGTCCATTGACTCCGCGTTTCTGGCCGCGTATAGCCTTGAGGCTCAGGGATTGGTCCGCAGCGCTCAAGGGCGCCGCACCGAGGCGGTTGCGGCAATTGAGGCTGCGTTGGCGTTGGCCGCGGAGCAGGGCTCAGACTACCAGATAGGGCGTTACAGAGCATCGCTTGGACTGGTAAGGGCAGAGAGTGGCGCAGCCGATGTCTGGATGGACGATTTCGGTGCTGCCATCGCCTTGTTGACGACGCTCGGTTCGCCTGCCGAGTTACACCGTGCGATGCTCTTCAGGGCGTGTGCGCTCTACGAGACGGGGGCTATCCCTGAGTCCCTCGCCGCGATAGGCGACCTCCTGGACATCGTGGATGTCGACACTGAGGCTCAGGTCTTTGTGAGCACCGGGAAGTCCGCAAAAGCATTGCTCAATGCTGCGGCGCGCAAGACGGCGGAAGGGCCACGTCTGCAGCGCATCCGTGACATCCTGCGGCGATTCACTGCGCTCGACAAGGTTGTGGCCCGACTCTATCCTCTCGCCGTCACTCCCAAGCGCGATGCCGGGCCAGCGTTACGTGTATATGGGTTTGGTCCGGGGCGCGTTGACCTCAATGGCGAAGCGGTTCCCACCTCGGCATGGGGATCCGTGACGGCCCGGCAGTTGCTATTCTACATGCTGATCCATAACGCGCGTTCGCGAGAGCAGATCCTTGCCGACTTCTGGCCCGAATTGTCGGCGCAGAAAGCGAAGACCAGCTTCCACACGACCAAGTTTCGGTTGAATCGCGCCCTGGGCAGGGATGCGATCGACTTTGACGGGCAACTCTATACGCTGCACCCTGACCTCCAGGTCTGGTTCGACGTTGCGTCGTTCCGCGCCAGTCTAGGCATGTGGCGGGAGGCGCAGGATGTTGATGCCCTGGAGAGGGCGACGGCCCTCTATACGGGTGATTTCCTGACCGATTGTTATAGCGATTGGTGTGAGATCGAGCGTGAAGCGCTGCGCGTGCAGTGTATGGAAGCCCTGGAGACGCTGTCCGAGCGCCTGCTGGGTAGGCGACAGTACCGCCGTGCTGTGCGTGTTCTCCGGCAGGCGCTGACCCTGGACCCGACCCGGGAGGTGTTCCACCAACACCTGATGCGCGCCTACGCACTCTCAGGCGAGCGGAGCACCGCCCTTGCTCAGTATGAGCGCTGCGTGATCCAGTTGCGAGAGGGCCTGGGTGCAACACCATCGAAGGCGACCGTGCAACTCTATCGCCGCATTCTCAACGAGGCCCCTCTGGACTGATTCCCCACCTGCAGAGCGGTATGGATTTCGGCCTCTTCAACAGGCCGCGCGGGCAGCATCCTGCGCGGCCTGTTGCATGTTGCAGCCATGGCCCCTTGCAGCAAATGACTGGAAGCCCCGCAACCCCGTAACCGCCGTGTATACCGTTTGGTAATCGGCCCCTGGTATTCTGTGAGCAGTTGAGACAGGAAATCTCATAGCACCTGGAGGTACAGCAATGAAAGCTCAGATGCAACTGGCACTGCTCAAAGTTGACGATCCCCGGATCATCCGCGTGGCTCTTGTCGCACTGGCACTGGTGTTGGCGCTCGTCGCCCAAGGCGTGCCGGGCGGGGCGGAGGCAGTCTACGCATGCCCGTCGACCGGTGGCGGTGGCTGCGTCGGCGGCTAGGTTCAGGGGGAAGGCAATGTCAGATATGGCCCTGCGGAGTCTGATCGCCCACGCCGTGGTCGATCCTCAGTTGTGCACGAAGCTGCTCGATGGCGAGCGCGAGCACGTGCTCTCTCAGTTTGAGTTGAGTGATATGGAGCGTCTGGCCTTGCGCGGCATTCAGGCATCCTCGCTGCAAGCCTTCGCGGCCCAACTGGAGGACTGGATGCAGTCCCAACCCTATATGGGATTTCGCTTGGAGCCGTCGGTCTAGCCTTCGAGCATCGGCCAGTAGCCCCACAAGGGGCACCAGAACAGGAAACCCGCAATGCCGATCGAGTACTACGTTACAGACAAGGGTTCGTTCGTTTGCACGTATGCCTATGGGAAGGTAGAGGCTGCCGATATTGTGGCACATGAGCAGAGGGTGTTGGCCGATGCGCGTGTCACGGCGGGATATCGGCAGCTGTTTGACTGTCGGTGGGTGTCGGAGGACGCAGACGCTGACGAGCTCCTCAGCAGCCTTGCCGAAGCCCATGCCCGCCCCGGAGCAAAGCTTCGTGGTGCCCGCTATGCCATTGTGGCTCACGGGGCACAGTGGTTCAACCTCGGCTCGCAGTACCGTTGTGGACAGGCCGGTGTCACGTTGATCGTGTTCAACGACCCGGGTACGGCGTGCATCTGGTTGGGGGTGAACTACGCGGAGCTCTCCGAGCGATGGGCAAAGCAGCCAGCCCCTTCCCTGGTTAGCTCCATTCCAAGCGTCCTGCCAGCTTACTGAAGGGCATACTGCACATCTCTTCGTGAGGGCGAACAACCCGATCGCCCAGGCCAAGGCTGACAACCTTGCGTGGCCCGGTCGGGTGGCGTGTGTGGTTACCGGTGGGCCAGCTCCTCCAACGCCCTGCGGCTCACAAGCACAATGCGACCACGCTCGAGTCGCAGGATCCCGGCTGCCGCCATGGTGCGCAGCTCGCGTCCCACAACGTCGCGTACGGTACCCAGGTGCACTGCTATCTCCTGCTGGGTCCATCGGTGACGTTCGGATGGACCCCCTGACACGTCGTCTTCTCCATCAGCACCCGATAGGGGAGCTACCTGGTCAAGCAGAAACCGCGCCAGACGCTCCTGAACTGAGTGCAGCGCCAGTCCCTCGACAAGGTCTGTGAGGTGGGTCAGGCGATCGGCGAAATCGCGGAGCAGCGCCAGTGCAAGGTCGCTGTGGGCTGCCACCAGGCGAAGTAGGTCATCTCTCCCCAGGGTGCACAGCGATGTAGGGGGAAGCGTTACAACGTGTGCCGGGTTCGTGCTCCTGGCCTGGAATATGGGGGCCGTGTTGAACGCCTGGCCGGATCCGAGACGTACCAGAACCTGCTCCCGGCCTTCGGCAGAGATCCGGTAGATCCTTACGGCACCGGTGAGGATGAAGTAGGCGGCCGTGCAGTCGTCATCCTGAAATAGCACGTGGGTGTCAGCGGGAACTGCGTGGATGGTGGCGACGGCGGCGATCTCGGATAGCGTTGCCGTGGAGAGTGTCGCGAAGAGCACTACCCCACGCAGTTGTTCCGTTTCTGGTCTGCCGAGACTACGC
>JAKJAE010000155.1 GCA_022707665.1 Chloroflexota bacterium | reverse complement strand
GCGCTGGCCCGTAGCCTGAGCAAAGGCGTTGGCAATCGCCGGTGCCGTGCCAACCATCACGGGCTCGGCAAGGTTCTTGGCCCCATAGGGGCCTTCGGGGAGGCTGGTCTGGATGTACGTTCCGACGATGTCGGGAACATCGGTCGCACGTGGAATCCGATAGCGATCGAAATCGAGGGCCTGCGGCACACCGTTCTCGAAGCGAAAATCCTCCATCAGCGCAAAGCCCAGCCCCTGCGTCACACCGCCGGTCATCTGCCCCAGCGCCCCCTTCGGGTAGAGGATCGTGCCGGCATCGTGCGCTGCCCATATCCCCAGCACCCGCGTCCGACCTGTGCTGCGATTAACCTCCACCTCAGCAACCTGTGCACCAAAGACATAGGCAAAGTAGGGTTCGCCGGTGCCCTGTTCGAAGTCCCACTCGATCGGGCGCACCTGCCACCGGCCATCGGCTGAGAGCTGAAGGCCCATTGCGCGGGCATGGTCAACCACGGCCTCGAAACTCGCCGGCTTCTCGTTGGGGCCGATGGTTTGCTCGCCGCGGTGCACGAGCCGTTCAGGCGCACACTTCAGGAGGTCCGCGGCAGCCAGCTCCAGCACATGCGCGATCTTCTGCGCCGCCACACGCACCGCATTTCCGCCCACGATCGAGGCCCGTGAGGCCACCGTGGGCCCGGAGTCCAGGGCGGTCTGCGTGTCCGGGCGAAGCACGCGGATACGCTCCATCCCAACGCCCAGCGTCTCGGCAGCCAACAGCGCAAAGACCGTGCGGCTCCCCTGCCCAAAATCGGTGAGGCCAGAGCTCAGCGTAATCCCGTAGTCCGCATCGATCGCGATCCGCGCCGTGGCGAAGTCCGTCCCCTCGCCGCCGAGGCCGCTCCCATGGAAGTAGCAGGCCACGCCCATACCACGGCGCTTCGCCCCATCTGCCGGCTGATCCCCATACGCCGCCCGCTTCTCCACCCATCCCGACCGCTCCCGCACCCACTCCAGACACGCCGCCAGCCCCACCGGCTGATCCAGCAGATCCCCCGTCATCGTGCGGTCCCCCTGGCGCAGGCAGTTCTGCAACCGGAATTCGAGCGGATCGCGCCCCAGCCGTTCAGCAAGCTCGTCGATCGCCAACTCAGCAGCGGCGCTGGCCTGGATGTTGCCAAAGCCCCGGAAGGCCCCGGAATAGCCATTGTTCGTGTAGAGGACCTGGGTGTCCACGCTCGTGGCACGGTAGCGGTAGGCGCCGGCAGCGTGCATGGTCGCACGCCAGGCGACCATCGGCGACATCGAGGCATAGGCACCGCTGTCGACCGAAAGCGCGACCCGGGCAGCTCGCAGGGTGCCATCGCTGTCAGCCCCAAGGACGATGTGGCTCCGCATGGCCTGGCGCTTGTAAGACGCCGCCATCGATTCGGGACGAGTGAGCACCAGCCTGACCGGGCGCCCGGCCAACAGCGCGAGCTTTGCGGCCTGCGCCGCGGTCTGGTAGACCCCATCATCCTTGCCCCCAAAAGCCCCCCCAACCGGGGGCTGGATCACACGGACCTGGTCGGTCTCAAGACCGAGCACGCGGGCCGCCGTGTCGCGCGCGATGTGCGGGCTCTGACAGTTGGCGTATATCGTCACGCCCTCCGAAGGCTCCGGAATCGCCAATGCGCCCTCGGTCTCCAAATACGCGTGCTCCTGGTGGGGAAGCTCGTAGGTCGCCTCGAAGAGGACCGGCGCGTTACCAAGCAGGGGCTCCGGGTCTGCGTTGCGAACCAGATGCGTGGCGCAGAGGTTGCCCTGGCCCGTGGGCGAGGCCTCGGGGATCAAGGGTGCACCGTCGTCCAACGCCTGACCCATATCTCCAATGACGGGCAGGGGCTCATACACAACACGGATCGCCTCCAGGGCGGCCCGAGCGGCCTCGGGGGTATCGGCAGCCACGGCAGCCACGGGGTCGCCGACATAGCGCACCTTGTGGCAGGCCAGGATATAGGCGTCGCGAACGGGATAGCCGAAGGCGCCGTCCTCCACGAAGTCGCGATGCGTGATCGCGGCCCTCACACCGGGGATCGCCAGTGCCGGAGCCACATCGAGCTCGACGATGCGAGCATGGGGCAGCGGGCTGCGCAAGACCCTGGCGAAGAGCATCCCGGGAACGGTCATGTCCCCCACATAGCGGGCACGCCCCGTCACCTTCTCGACGCCATCGATGTTCTGGACCGACGGATTGCCAACGTAGGTAAAGTCCGCGTCAGGCTTCGTCGCCGTCATGGTCTCTGCTCTCCCGCCGAACGCTGCGCGGCCGTCGCCTCGATCGCGTCGACGATCTGGACATAGCCGGTGCAACGGCACAGAATGCCGTTGATCGCGCTCCGGATCTGCGCGCGGGTAGGGGAAGGATTGCGGCGCAGCAGCGCCTCGCCCGCCAGAACCATGGCAGGGGTGCAAAAGCCGCACTGCACCGCGCCATGCTCGAGGAAGGCCACCTGCAAATCGTTGGGGCCGCCGTCAGGCCCATGGATGCCTTCGATGGTCGTGATGTGATGGCCAGCGACGTCGGCTGCCCTGGTGCGGCACGACCGGGTCAGAGCGCCGTCCACCAGGACCGAGCACAATCCACAGGTACCAGATTCGCACCCGCGCTTGGTACCGGTGAGCCCCAGACGATCTCTCAGCAGATCCAGGAGAAGCAGGTCATCAGGGAGATCCTCAAGGCGGATCTCCTCACCATTGAGCGTGAAGGTAAGGTGCATCAGGGCCTCCGGGAGGATTCGGTAGGGTGTGTCGCACGGTAGTGGCGAAGATACCGCTTTCCGTAGGGATCACGATCGGTGAGAAAGTCGATGGCGCGCACCTCCTCAATCAACAGCGGCGTGCGCGGGTTCACCAGCGCGGAGTCCAGCCCCCAGGGAGCGGCAGCCAGCAGGTAGGCAAGGTCAATGTGAGAGCGGGTGGGCATCCCGTGCCCGGCATTGCTGATGCCCAGTGTCGTCGCAACTCCCAGTTCGTCGTGGAAGCGCCGGAGTGTCTCCAGCGATACGGCCATCGAAGCGGGCTCCGCAGCAGGCGCCAGGCAAATGGCATCCATCACGACATCGTCCCGGGGGATGCCATAGGCTGAGGCGCGCTCGAGAATCACGCCGGCCTCAGCCACACGGCCAGCCACATCGCGGGGCAGCCCGTAGTCGTCACCGATGGGCATCCCGATGATCGCAGCCTCGAACTCCGCTGCCACCGGCGCCAACACGTCCAGGACGTGGGCCTCTGCAGTGACCGAGTTGATCAGAGCCTTGTAGGGTCGCAGCGCTGCCAGAGCAGCGCGCAAGGCGTCCACATTGCGCGAGTCGAGCGAGATGGGACACCCGATGGCATCGTGGACCGCGACCGCAATCTGCGGCAGGAGCGCAGCCTCGTCGACATCGTCACACGATATCATGATGTCGACCATGTCGATCCCGGACGTATGGCCCACCCTCGCCAGCCCCACCATGCGCGCGACGATATCCTGATCGGATGCGGCACCGAGCTGTGTCATCGTCCGCCGGTCCAGACGGAGAGCATCGCTGATGAGCACGAGCGGGTAGCCCGGGCCGATGTGCAGTGGCCCATTACGTGATGTAAGCTTGGTCATTGTGTGCCTAGATGGGTCCCCCGAAGCGGCCAATACCGAAACGCCAGTACAGAATCAGAACGGCGACCAGCGCCAGTGCCAACGCTACCAGCAGGGCAACATCGCCAGGACGCAGGCGCGACTCGTGCAGATAGGTGCGATGGGAACTGCCAGAAAACGCCTTGGACTGCAGAACCACATCGAGCATCTGTGACTTCACGATGACGCCCAGAATCAACGGGACAGCCAGCCTGGCATAGACGCGCGCACGCTTGACCGGCCCCATACTCTCCGGCGCCAGTCCGCGCAGCCGCTGTGCTTCGGTGATAGCCTGAATATCAGCGAACAGGAGCGGGAAAAACCGTAGGGTCGATGCCAGGACAAAGGCAATCTTATACGGGATCCGGATTTTGACCATGCCCAGCACCATGGCATCGGCATCGGTCGTGAACACCAGCAGGGGTACCAACAAGGTCATCGTCACCATCTTGAAGATGATGTTGAGACCGTAGACCATCCCCTCAACCGACATGGAAGCGCCACCAATCCACCAGACACGTTCGGGAACCGTCAGCCAGGGGGTCAGCGTTGGCTGACCGGTGCGCATGCGGATGACTTCGTCGGCAAAGAGCCCCTGCGTGATCAAGATCAGGAGGGCAAAAGGCAAGAGCAGGAAGAGCGAGTTCCGAAGATAACCCAGCCGCACACCCGAAGCGAGGCAGGCCAGCAGCGCCAGGAAGGCCAACCCCCCGCCCAGCAGGGGGCTCTCCCAAACGAAGGCAATCACCGTGACAACACCGACAAGCGCCAGCTTCGGTCGCACATCCAGGCGGCTCAAGGGAGAGGTCCGCGACCCTGGTTTCACGAGTCCCATCGCGGGCCTCCCGTCCTGGCCAGGACACCGGCAACCTCGGCGGGCGTGAGCAAGGGGCAGAGGTCATCCATCCCGAAGGACGCATGCAGCGTTTTGGCGAGCAGAACCGCCTGGGGTGGCGTGAGGCGCGTCGACGCCAGCACGTCATCGGCGTGGTAGGCCTCGCGAATGGGGGCATCGAGCAACACGCGGCCTGCGCCCATAACGATCACCCGCTGCGCGACATCGGCCATCAGATAGAGGTGGTGCGTGATCACGATGATCGTCTTGCCCTGTTCATGGAGCTGCCGGCTAACGTCGAGGATGGCCTGCGCGCCGCGGTAGTCCTGGCCCGTCGTCGGCTCATCGAAGACGATGACCTCCGGCGCCATGGCGAGGATCGCCGCGACGACGACCCGCGCCCGATCGCCCCGTGGCAGGGCTAACGGATGGCGATCGCGCACGTCGCTCAGCCCCATCGCATCCAGACTCTCGTCCACCGTGGCGCGCACCTGACGCTTCGAGAACCCGAGATGGCGCAGAGCGAATCCCACCTCCTCTTCCACCGTGGCGTTGAAGATCTGGTGATCCGGATTCTGGGCCACATAGCCGATGCGCCGGGCAAGGGCGCTCACTTTGAGCGTCCGCGTGTCGGTGCCCGCCAGCAGCACCTGGCCCTGAGCAGGCCGCAACAGGCCCAGGAAGTGTTTGACCAACGTGCTCTTGCCCGCGCCATTCTGGCCCACGAGAAGGACGTATTCACCCGCATAGAGGTCCAGCGTGATGCCCTTGAGTGCCTCTGGACCGTCGCGGTAGGTGTAGTGCAGGTCACGCACGGACAGCAGTGGGGCCTTATCTGTGCCGGGCAACGGGTGTCCAGCGATCCCCTCAGGGCAGGCCACCGGCTGATCCAACGGGTGTTGCATCGAGAGATCCCGTGCCAGGGCGATCCCTTCCTGCAGCCGGACCGGGATCCTGGGCACAGAGAGCCCCTTACCTCGAGCCAGCGCAAAGGTCTCCGCCACCTGCGGTGCACGCAGATGGAGCTGCGCGAGACGCACACCGTCGGCATAGACCTCATCGGGCGGGCCGACCTGAACGATCTCACCACGGTCGAGCACCGCAATGCGATCGGCAAACTCGGCCATCTCCTCGGCCGCGTGGCTGGCCATCACGACCGTCAAGCCCAGCGTGCGGTTGAGCTCGCGGACCGTGGCGAAGACTTCCTGGGTGCCCACCGGGTCGAGCTGTGAGGTCGGCTCGTCAAGCACCAGAAGATCGGGACACAGCGCCAGCGATGACGCGATCGCCAGGCGCTGCTTCTCTCCGCCGGAGAGCGTGTGCGGAGGGCGCTTCTCGGTGCCCTCAAGGCGGACAGCCTCGAGGGCCCATGCGATGCGCCTCAGGATCTCGTCACGGGGCACACAGAGGTTCTCGAGAGCGAAAGCAATCTCGTTCTCAACCGACGTCGCCGTGATCTGCGTCTCAGGGTCCTCGAAGACGACGGCAACGTGCCGGGCGAGCCGGCTGATCGGGTGATCGAGGGAATCGAGCCCGGCCACGGTCGCGCGCCCGAAGAACCGCCCCCCATAGAACTGGGGAACGACGCCGTTCAGCGCCAGGCAGAGCGTGGTCTTGCCTGCGCCGGTCGGTCCGATCAGACCCAGGAATTCGCCCCGGCGGATCTCGAGCGAGATATTGCTCAACGCAGGCCGGTCCGAGTGCGGGTAGAGGTACGAGACCCGATCGAGAACGGCAACCGGTGGGTGAGCCCCCTGAACGCTCCACTCCGACACACGACCCGCAGGACAGGGAGAACCCAGAGGTGTCACCTGTCCGCTTCGGACCGACACGAGTCCAGGCTCAATAGGTGGCGTGGTCCGGCTTGACAATGCTGATCGCGCGGAGGCCCGCAATCACACCCGTACCGATGACCATGCCCATGAGGCAGCGAAAGAGGTTCTCCACGGGGATAATCGGGATCAGGGTCAGCCACACTTCCTCGGGCCAGTTGTACATGAAGTACGTCATCGCACCGGAATTGACGTGCGTCAGCCCGGAGATCATCCACGTCCCGAAGAAGAGGCCCGCAGCGACCTTACCAAGGTTGGGGCTCTGGATCCAGCGCGCAAAGAGTCGCCGCGTGGGCAAAGCAAAGAGCACGATACCCGACCAGTCGAGGAAGGTCGCCCCAATCGCGGGCCAGAGGCCCACG
>JAKJAE010000154.1 GCA_022707665.1 Chloroflexota bacterium | reverse complement strand
AGGTTTCCTGGGATGCTCAAGGGTATTGGCAGGCTGTAACGCTCTATCTTTACCGCTGGACTGAGGGCATTCCCCTCCTTGTAGCACAGATGCCGGCAGGCGGATCGTCTTGGCAGTATCCCTGACAGGCACCTACAGCTTGCTGGAGGTGGCCAGTTGATGCCCAGGTCGCCGTCCACGAAGCCTTCTCCCGCCATTGCTCGTTGGGTTGCGGTTCCACTACTCATCACCTACCTTGTCCTGGTCATCTCGAACGCATGGCTCTCCGACGATGCCTACATCACGTTTCGGACCGTGGATAACGTCGTCAACGGTTATGGCCTGACCTGGAACGTTGTCGAACGTGTTCAGGCCTACACCCATCCCCTATGGATGCTTCTCCTTTCCGGCTTCTATGCCGTAACACACGAGATCTACTTCACCAGCCTGGTTGTGTCGATAGCGATCTCCCTCGCTGCCGCTGCGGTGGTGGCGTTTGGCGTCGCCCGTGGACGGTTGGCCGCAGTTTCCGCTCTCGTAGCTCTGTCGCTATCGAAGGCGTTCGTCGATTACTCGACGTCGGGCCTCGAGAACCCGCTGACGCATCTGATCCTGGTCAGTTTTGTCTGGGTCTATGCCGATGATCGACGATCGACTCGTAGGGTGGCCCTGCTTGCTACATTGGCAGCCCTCGGGATGGTCAACCGGATCGATGCCGGGCTCCTCATGTTGCCGGCGCTGGCGTATGCGCTCTGGGAGACGCGGAGCAGGCGGTCTGTGATTGCGGGGCTCCTGGGGTTCTTGCCCCTCGTCACGTGGGAGCTATTCTCGCTCTTCTACTATGGCGCGGCTGTGCCCAATACCGCACTGGCCAAGCTCAATGCCGGGCTCATCCCGGCGTCGGCGCTCCATCGCGCAGGACTGGCCTATCTGCTGAACTCGTTGCGCGTCGACCCGATCACGCTGACGACCATCGTTGTCGGCGTGCTGCTGTCGATTGCGTCCCGAGAGTGGCGGAGAATCGCCCTTGCGCTGGGGGCGGTCCTGCATGTGGCCTATGTGGTGTGCGTGGGTGGGGACTTCATGAGCGGACGCTTTCTGACCGCTCCATTCCTTCTGTCTGTAGCATCACTGGCATGGGCACCGAGTTGGTCGCAGCGATTACCGGCCTGGTCGACCAGTGCACTCTTGGCTGTCTTGTCCCTTGTCCTGGGCCTGAGTACCCCCTATTCTCCGATCCGTAGCCGGGGCGGTGAGCGTGCGGACGCGGATCCCCGCGTGTGGGTGCAGGGGCGGGGGATCACGGACGAGCGGGCAAACTACTATCACAACACCGGGCTGGTGGAGGCGCTGCGGCGCGGCGTGACGCTGCCAGACCACGACTGGGCAATCGAGGGACGCCTGGCTCGCGCATCGGGCCCGGCCGTCGTGGTGAAGGGCTCCGTAGGCTTCTACGGCTACTTCGCAGGGCCCGAGGTTCACGTCGTCGATCTGCTTGCCCTTGGGGACCCTTTGCTGGCCAGGTTGCCGGTGGTGGATCCAGATTGGAGGATTGGGCATTTCGGGCGCCGGCTTCCACAGGGGTATTTTGAGAGCCTGGAGAGTGGGGAGAACCGAATTGCCGATCCTGATCTTGCCACTTACTATGGCAAGCTCTCGGACGTGACCCGGGGCAGCCTCTGGGACCCACAGCGTCTCCTCACACTCTTGCACCTCAACACAGGCAGATACGATCGCTATCTCGACGCGTATGCCTATTACCGCGGACCGGCACTGGTGCAGACCCTCGAGATCACGAACCCTACCGAGCGTCCGTATGTCTACGCCTACGTCTGGAACAACGGGGCCGGTGAGACCTACCTCCTGGACCGGGAGTCCAGCCAGGGCAAGGCCTACATCGTGCGATGGGAAATCGGCGCGACAGGGGTGCTGTTCGATGGAGTACACGATAGCCGAGTTGCCCAGATCGGCCCGCTCTCCGACTCTGAGCCGATCAATGTGGGCGTGTTGTTCTCAGACGATTCTGCACTTGACGCCTATGAGGCGTTTGAACGGCGGTTCTGGTTCCGTTGGGCGCGAAGCGACAGCGATAGCATCACGGTGGTGTTTCCGGCGCTCGAGTGGTATAACGGCGAAGCGCCGGGTGGTTACTGGCGCGAGGTCGATATCGATACCGTCATTGGGTCCCAGTAGCGCGCGCTTTGGGACGGCACTGGGAGGGGCTTCTGCCCGCCAGTACGCCGGCCTGGCCAAGAAGCCAGGTCTGCGACTGGCCATAGGGTCAGTTTTGGTCATCAGGTGTGCCTATGGGCGAAGGTGGGATGCACATAGGGTGTAGAATGGTTGAGCATATGCTGGATAGCCCTACCCTCGATCTGGCATCGGGACAGGAAGGTCCATGGCACGCTACATAACGCGCCGGCTGCTTATGATTCCTCTGGGCATCGCCCTTGCCGTGACGCTGGCCTATGCATATGCTTACGTTGTGCAATGGGACTATGCCAGTCGCTATCCCGAGTTGCGGAACCGGCTCGCGGCCTCGGAGCGTCCGAGCTCCCTTGTGGAGGCCTATGGGACGTATGTCCAGGGACTCCTGAGACTTGATATGGGCACGCTGCGCAGCGGCGCTAGCATTGCCCAGACACTGCGTCAGGCCCTGGGTGCGAGCCTGGGGCTTCTGAGTATCGCACTCCTCGTGAGTATTCCGCTGGGTCTCGGCCTGGGCATTGCAGCCGCCCGATGGTCCCGACTGCGCCCTGCAGGTTGGCTCACAGCGTTATCGACACTGGGGCTGGCTATGCCCAGCTTCTACGTTGGTAGCCTGCTCATTCTGCTATCGGTGGCCTATGCGTTCGTACGCAAGGGGAGCGGTGGCCTACCATTCCCTTTGACGGGCTTTGGTTGGGACCGGCATCTGGTGTTCCCCGTGCTGGCTTTGATGGCGCGTCCCACCGTTCAGACAGCCCAGGTGACGGCCACGTTGCTGACGGGGGAGCTGCAGAAGCCCTACGTCGTTGCGGCGCGCAGCCTGGGGCACGGGCGCGGAACCGTCAAGCGTCGGCACGCCTTCAGGAACGTCCTGGCGCCTGTGGCTCTGACCATCGCCACATCGCTGCGGACGCTGGTGGCCGATCTCATCCTTGTCGAGTGGCTCTTCTTCTGGCCCGGGATTGGCAGGTTCCTGGCGTCTGCCCTTATCCCGGCCGACAAGACGAACATGGCCAGCTCACCCTACCTGCTCGAGCCCAGCTTCTTGGCGCCATTGCTGGGGGCTGTAGCCGCTATCTTCCTCATTGCAGACTTCATTGCTTCGGTGCTTGTGCGGACTCTCGATCCGCGCCTTCGCGTTACTGCCAAAGAGGAGTTGCCGGATGTCTAGGGGCGACCCGGGACGCGACGCTGCGACGCGGGCCACGAGGCCTCGCCGTGTCAACTGGCCGCTCTGGCTGGGGAGCGCGTTGATCACGGTGGTGGTCTTCCTGGCCGTTGCGGGACCAAGTTTGGCACCCAACGATCCGCGCGAACACCATCTGATCATCCAGGTCGACGGCAAGTGGGTCACGCCTCCTTATCCCGCTTTCACTCCGGGCTATCTCCTGGGTTCCGACACGCTGGGACGGGATCTCTTCAGTTGGCTGCTCTGGTCGGTGCGCCCGACGATCATCCTGGTCGTTGTGGTTGCCGCTGTGCGGATGGTTCTGGGGATCGTCGTCGGGATTAGGGCGGGGTGGTCGGACCGGTTCCTGGGGCGGCTGTGCGACTGCCTGATCACAGCAGCCCTTTCCGTGCCGACACTCATCGCGGCGCTGATCGTGATCACGGCGGTGGGATTCCGCTTTGGCGTATGGTCTTTCGTGGCCGGGCTGGCTGTGACGGGCTGGGCTGAGACGGCGCAGTTGGTGCGGGAACGCACGCGTACAGTCAAGGCTCAGGAGGCGGTCGAGGCGGCGCGCGCACTGGGAGCTTCGGGCGCTCAGATCGTGGTCCTGCACATCCTTCCACAGGTCATGCCCATGATCTGGATGTTGTTGGCGTTCGAGGTGAGCCACGCCGTTGTCACGACGGCAGGGTTGGGGTTCCTAGGCTACTATCTGGGTGGCCCCATCTTCGCCGAGGTCGACGACTTCGTGTACCGGCGGATCTCGGAGATGCCGGAACTGGGGCAGATGCTGGCAACCGTGTGGATGGTGCTGGACGAGCCCTGGGCGATGGTCGCTGCGGGGTCCGTGGTGTTCTTGATCGTGCTCGCTTTCAACCTGGTAGGAGAGGGACTGCAGGCGCGGCTGACGCGGACGCTGGGTGGATCGCGAGGTCTCTATCTGCGTGCGGCAGGAGACTGGATTCCGCGGGTCGAGGATGCTGCCGGGCTGGTGCGGCGTCACTGGGGGCGCGTCGCCATCATGGGGTTGGTTCTGGTGGCTGCAGGTGTGAGCGCGGTCAGTTGGCAGGCCCGCCGTGGGCCGGACGCGGGGGTCGGCATCCCTGCGCCAGCCACCGGGGTTGGGGCTCCTGCTGGTGCTGACGAATCGGCTGCTGCTGCCGTCGGCGGCGTAGCCCGTTGGCTCGAGGTGCCAGGCGGACACATCTGGGCCAACGAGGGACACGACCCCTGGCGCACGCGCTGTGTGGGTTTTTCAGGCCCTGTGACAACGACGGTCCAATGGTCGGCCGAGGTCGATGGCGCCTTTGTGGGTGGTCCGGTGGTCGATGCACAGGGGGTGATCTATCAGGCTGCCAGCGCGTTGGCTGAGTCGGGTGAGCGCTCAGGGCGTCTGTACGCGTTTGGCGACGATGGCCGTGTGTGGTGGGAGGCTGCCCTGCCGGCACCTCCTACGGGTACCCCGGCCCTGGCTGGCGATGCGACCATCTATGTCGTGATCGATGGGGGCCTCGTCGCTGTGACGCCCGATGGGCAAGTTCGCTGGCAGTTCGCATCGGATGATGCGGGGGCGGCCGGCGGAGCGCTGGTTGGCCCAAGTGGCGATGTCTATTATAAGTCGCCCGGCAGTCTGGTGGCTGTGCACCCGGATGGCAGCCTGGGTTGGAAGACGCCGATCACCGGGACGGCGATGGTCGATACGCCACGGGTGAGTGCCGACGGTCAGACGGTCTACTGGCGCAATCTGGCCTTCGATGCTGCCGATGGCTCACCGACCTCCGCGGGTCTGGGATTGGCTCCACAGGGCATCCCGCTGGTTCAGGCGGTGGTCGCCTGTGATGGTCAGCTCTATTGGCAGTACGATGTGTGGTTGCTCCGCGATGTGGGTGAGGGAGTGACGCTGGAAGAGGTCACCGTGGTCAACTGGGAAGCCTACACCTGGGAGGGCCTCGACGCAGGGATTTCTGCTGACGGCCGGCCGTGGCTGATCGCGCGCCCCACGACGGTGGGGATGGGCCGGGGCTTCTACTGGGGCACTGCCGAAGGTGAGCTGAGCAGCAAGTTAAGCGTTCCCTATGCAGATTCCGGGCAGGTGGTGGGTGTGGACGCCGGCAACATCGCCTATTTCTGCAGCAACTCGTTTGATACCGCGCCGTCGTGTGTTGCCTTTGGCCCGGAGCAGAACCGCGCCATCTGGCGAATACAGTTCCGGCGGAACGGCAACTTCACCGGTGCAGCGCTGGCCCCCGGAAGGCTCTACGCTGCCTTCGACGACGGCACCCTCATCGCCTTGGGTGACCCGCTGTAGCTTCAGCCTGGCACACCTGGTGGTCAGCTTCGGCATTGCCAGGTGCCATAGCAGACGCGTGCGCCTATCTGCGCCCTTCGCTTTGCGCTAATTTCGTATCCCTTATCTCCGTATCCGTCCTTGTAGTGGGTCTGACTGCGTGGTACAATTGGGTCGTCACGTCATGCAAGGAGGTAGCCATGGAGTCTGACACATCGCAAGTTCGCCAAACTCCCTCTGGGGAGGAGCGCGTGGAGAGCCAGGGCATCTCCAAACCCCTGACGGCGGAGGAGCGTGCCGCGAAGCGAACACAGATGAGGATCATCGGTGGTGCGGTGGGCTTCCTGATCTTGCTCGTCGCGATGATCGTCTTGATGGCGAAGTTTCCCGTGGCAACCCAGGTCGTGCGAGATATCGCGATCGTCCTGGTAGCCGTGGAGACTTTCCTCATCGGCCTGGCGTTGATCATCCTGTTGTTTCAGATTCAGGTGCTGATCCAGGTCCTACGGGACGAGGTGCAGCCCCTGCTCCACGCAGTCAATGACACAGCATCAACGGTGAGGGGCACCACGGAGTTTATGAGCCACACCGTGGTCTCCCCGATCATCAAGTTTGCGGGGTTTACCTCGGCTGTGGGGCAGGTGTTGGGCAACGTGCGCGGAGTGGTGAAGGCGACGCGACGGCGCGACGCGAAACGTGTGGATACCGGTTCCAAGGGAGGTAACAGCAATGGCCAAGCAGGATAGCGATTTTGGGACGTTCGTCGTTGGCTTTTTCTTTGGTGCCCTGGTCGGCACAGCGGTTGGGCTCCTGTTCGCGCCCCAGTCGGGCGAAGAGACTCGCGACCAGATTCATCAGAAGTCGATCGAGTTGACGGAGCAGGCGACCCAGAAGGCCGAAGAGGCGCGGTCGAAGGCCGAATCACTGCTGGCCGACGTCCGGAGCAAGATGGACGAGGCGACCAAGGAGCTCCAGCATCGCGCCCACGAGCTGCAGGTGCAGTTGGAGTCGCTCAAGAAGGAGAAG
>JAKJAE010000153.1 GCA_022707665.1 Chloroflexota bacterium | reverse complement strand
GCATTTGATGCCTTCGCCGCGTCGGACTGGCCCGGGGTGAGATATTGGCTGTGGAGGGCGCTCTTGAACGATCCGTCACGTCTGCGCAACCGAGGCGTGCTGTCGCTGTGCATCAAGGCCTGGGGAAGGCATCACCAGGTCAGCAGGGACCGTCACGTTGTGTAGACCAGGGGGGTCAGGAGGTTGTATTTGAGGAACACGGCCGCCGCAATCCTATCAGGACTCATTGGCTGCGTCTTCTTGGCACTGATCGCGTCCCATAACGTCTCTGCTCAACCGTTTGAACCGTGGTCGCCACCCGTTCGCGTATCTCCGCAGGGCATCCCAGCCAATAAGCCTGACGTACTTGCGGACACAGCGGGTCAGGTGCATCTGTTCTGGCTGGCAAAGCTAGACAATGCCAAAGATTGTCTCTACGATACCACTATGTATGCCAGCTATTCCGACGGGGTGTGGTCGGATCCACGGGACGTATTGATTTCGCCTTCGGGTTGGTGCCTGAGCCAGACCGCGGCCGCGTTCGCGCCGCAGGACGGGCGGCTGCACGCTGTGTTTACTGACTACAACCTGTACCACAGCTCGGCCTATGCCGGAGAAGCGGGCTCCGCAGCAAGCTGGTCTGCACCCGTATTGATAGACTCCAACGCCCTGTACCCGGATGTGGTCATCGACAGCAAGAGCCGCATCCACGTGGCATACTACCACAACCGTCCCGACTGGGAGATCTATTATTCGCGCTCTGATGATGGCGGCCGGCATTGGACCAGACCCCAGTTCGTCTACGACGCCCAAGGTGACAATATCATCGAAAGCCTTGAATTGGCAGTGGATGGACGGGATCGCCTCCACCTTGTCTGGAGCGAGCAGTTCTTGGACAGCGCGATCGCGCGGGGCGGAATTGTTCACTATGCGCGGTCGACTGACGCAGGCAGGACTTGGGAATCCCCTTTGGTCGTCGACGCAAAGGATACTCGCTACGAGGAGGCTTATGGCGCGGGCGAGATAGCGATTGTTACCGCCGGCGAGGATCAAGTGCATTTGATGTGGAATGGACCGCCCTCGGGGCACCGCTGGCACAAGTGGTCAGCGGACGGAGGCGTCACCTGGAAAGCGGCCCAACCCGTGGCGCCTCTGAACGAGTTCGGTGGTCAGGGGCTAAGGTGGTATAACGCGGGCAGCGACCTTGCTGTTGACAGCTCTGAGCGGGTACACCTGCTGACCTCGAGCACCAAAACCGTACACGCCGTCTGGCAGGAAGGGCACTGGTCCGCACTGGATGTCTTGCTGCCCATAAACCCATACTGGCCCCGAATGGCGATAAGTAAGGGCAACATTCTTCACGCGGTCAGCGTGTACTACTACTGGGACGGCTCGGAGGGCCCTTTGGGAACGGCGGACGTGGAAGCAGTGGGGCAGGGGGATCTGAACCTTTTTCGGGTTTGGCACATGACCGCCCAGACAGATGCTCCGAGTGTGCGCACCCAGCCATTGCCCATTCTGACAGCATCTGAGCCCGGGAGTGTCGGACCGACTGCCACCAGTACTGATGTTGCTGAGGTCAGGGTAGTGCCTTCTGCAGCTACAACACCCATTGGTGGCGACGCCCCACTCACGAACGGGCGAAAAACCGGCATCTTAGGTTCGCTTTCGCCAGTGATCCTTGGAGTACTGCCAGCCGCGCTTCTCGTGCTCGTCGTCGTAGCAGTTCGCTCTCGTAGGCGTGCCTGAGAATACTGTCGTTTTGGCATTGAGGACGCCTCCGATGCGCATTCTTCTCGTTTCGCCGACATTGCCCGCTCCAATTAGTGGGGGACGGACACGCCTGTTTAATCTCATCAGACAGTTGGGGAACAGGCACGAGATGACTGTTCTCTCATTCGTCCAGCCTTTCGAGCAACCTCTGTGTTCCGTTCTGGCGCCCTACTGTCGACACCTAGAACAAGTGCCCTTCGAGGGGTTCAGAACCATCGGCAAGTGGCTCAACCGCTTGCGAGGATGGTCCCTCCTGCTCTTCGACCGGCGTCCCGCGTACGTCCAAACCTTTCCTGTGGCGAGGATGAAGCTTCCTTTGCGGCGCCTGGTGCAGCGTCAAGCGTTCGACCTAGTGATCTTCGAGCAGCTCTTCCTGGTGGAGCTGCTGCTGGAAACGAAGGGCCTTCCCGCCCTTCTGGTCGAACAGAATGTCGAGAGCGAGATTGTGAGGAGATGTTATGCACAGGCCGCCAACGCTATCCACAAGCTGAGAGACTGGCTGACTTGGCGCAAGCTTTTCGCCTTCGAACGGCACTGGGTGCGGCGTTTCCCCGTCTGCGTCGCGGTCTCAGACCCTGACGCTGCCCTGTTGCGGGCGATGTCACGGGCAACTAAGGTTTTTGTTGTGCCCAACGGGGTTGATGTGTCGTCCTTCACCCCACGCGACGAGAAGCGCGCTGGGCAAACCCTCTTGTTCTTCGGCACCCTCAGCTACGGACCCAATGTGGATGGTCTGACCTGGTTCTGCCACCAAGTGCTGCCTCTCATCAGAGAATCAAGACCGGACGTAAGGCTTGACGTCGTCGGCGCCGCTGCGGCGTCACAAGTACTCGCACTCGGGTCGCTGCCCGGGGTCAACATTGTGGGCTTTGTCTCCGACATACGCCCGACGCTCTGGTCAGCCGACGTCGCCGTGGTACCTCTGCGCACCGGCGGAGGCACCCGATTGAAGATCCTCGAGGCCCTGGCCGCGGGCTGCCCGGTCGTATCCACGACGGTGGGCGCAGAGGGCCTGGACCTGGTCGACGGGCACCACCTCCTCATCGCGGACAACCCTGCTGATTTCGCACAGGCCGTTCTCCGTCTTCTGCAAAGCGATGACCAGAGAGCCAAGCTCTCGGAGAACGGGCGTCAGGCCGTGACACAGCAATACGACTGGCAGAGGATTGCTCTCGAATTCGAACGTGCCTGCTTCGAGGCTACCCGGTGAAGGTTCTATTCCTCTCTACCTGGTACCCCTATCCGGCCGATAACGGCTCCAAGGTGCGCGTCTATCACCTGCTGCGCGCCCTGGCCCAGAAACACGACGTTACGCTCCTATCCTTTGCTTTTGACACCGCTCGCCCTGAACACCCCGGTGAGCTTGGTTGTCTGTGTCGTGACATTCACCCAGTGTCTCTGAACCCGTTCAGGTTCAATCGAGCAAGCCGACTCCGAACGTTCCTTTCACCCCGCCCCATGACTTCGCGACCGATTCCAGCAATGCGCAAATTGGTGGCTCGGCACGCGAGCGTCGACCCCTTCCACGCTGTCATCGCCTCCACTGGCACGATGGCTGAGTACGCCCTGATGCTGCCACAATCGACGACACGCATCCTGGAAGAGCACAACTCCTCGACACGGTGGATGCGCGAGCGCTACGAAGAGCAAGCCACGCCGTTACAACGCTTCCGCTGTTGGGCCAGCTGGCAAAAGACCCGCCGCTACGAGGCACGCCTGTTCTCACGCTTTGACTTGGTGACGATGGTCTCCGAGCAGGACCGCCAGGCCTGCTGCAGTCAACTGCCTGGCTTCCGTGGCCGCGTCGAGTTGATCTCAAACGGCGTGGATTGCCGCCACAATCGCCCCGGCCTGGCCGTGACGCGGCCTGATAGCCTGGTCTTCAACGGCAGCCTCACGTACAGCGCCAACTATGATGCTATGCGGTGGTTCCTGGCCGAAAGCTACCCGCTGATAAAGGCGCAGGTGCCAGAAGTCTCGCTGACCATCACGGGTTCCACCAAGAATGTAGATCTGGGTGGACTGCAGGTGGATGAGAGCGTACGGTTGACTGGCTACGTGGACGATGTGCGTGTACCGGTGTCCGAGGCCACTATCTGCGTCGTGCCCATTCGGCAAGGAGGCGGAACGCGGATCAAGATCCTGGAAGCGATGGCCCTGGGCACTCCTGTGGTCGCCACCAGCAAGGGCATAGAGGGACACGACGGCGTCGTGCAGGGTGAACATGCCCTCATCGCTGACGAGCCGGCCGAGTTTGCTCAGCGCGTGGTGGAGTTGCTAAAGAGCCCTGAGCGGCGGGTCCGCCTATCGCACAACGCACGACGCTTGGTGGAAGAACGTTACGATTGGGTGCGTATCGGCGCGCAATTCCGCGAGCTGTGCGAGGCGGCTTTTGAGGCACGACAGCAGACGTGAGACACACCACGCTCTCTTCATCGAGGACCGTTTGTCTCTGTCGATCGCGCTAGTGAACTGGAACAACCGCGACTATATGCGGCAGTGCCTCGAGTCCATCGAGGCGGCCAACCTGCCCCTCTCTTATGACATCGTCGTCAGCGACAACGGCTCAACCGACGGCAGCCTCGAAATGCTCGCCGAGCGGTACCCTTACGTCAAGCTGGTACAGAACGGCCGCAACATTGGCATCGCCGGCGGCAACAACCAGTGCATCCGCAACAGCAGCGGGCGCTACATCTACATCCTCAATAATGACACGGTCATCAATAGGGATTCAGTGGTCGCCATGGTCGACTTTCTTGACCAGCACCCCGAAGCAGGCGCGGTGGGCGGGAACCTGCTCAATCCCGACGGTTCACTGCAGTCGAGCTTTTGCAACTTTCCGACTCTCTGGGAAGAGTTCCAGCTCGTCACGCACCTCGGCCGATGGCGCAATCCCTACTTCCCCAGCTACAACGGGCGCTGGCCAACCGTACGAGAGATCGACTGGATGAGCTCGGCCAGCATGATCGTGCGCCGCGTCGCCATCGAGGGCATCGGCCTGATCGACGAGGACTATTTCATCTACTCCGATGAGACCGACTGGGAGTACCGCCTCTGGCAGGCCGGCTGGAGAACCTACTACTTGCCCGACGTGACCACCATTCACTATGGCGGAGCCAGTTTCAAGCCGGGGGGCAAACGCTACACACTGGTCTACCGCGGCCGTATGCTCTTCGCTCGCAAGCACTATGGCCTCTTGTACCAGATCCTGCAGCGTGCCCTGTTCGCGGCAGCGGCTATGGCCAGGATGCTCGTCTGGCTCTTTGCCCTGGCCGTCCCCCGGTGGCACGACCTGGCCCGCAGTCAGCTTGCATCCAACCTGGATACGCTCAGGCTGTGCATCCACCTGAAATAGTTGGAGGCCACAACGTCGCATAGCACCGGTGAAGATCCGTGTCAGGGTTAGCTTCGACCCTGGGCCAGCAACGCCTGGTGGTGCTGGCGATTGTTGTCCTTACTCTGGTAGCCGCGGCCGTGGTGGCCCCGGCGGCTCCACGGATGCTGCTGGTCTTGCTTGGCGCGGGATTTGGTCTGGTGCTGCTCCTGCGCCAACCCTCCTGGGGGCTTGTTGCCATGGCTGGCCTCTCGTTCACTCTCCCGCTCACCATCGGGACCGGTACCGAAGTATCGCTCACGGCTCCCGTACTGTTGATCCCCGCCGTGGCGCTGGCCTGGCTGGCCGGTTCGCTCGGCCGGCACTCGGTGCGGCTGCGCTCGTCACCGGCCACGCTTCCGCTGCTTTCGTTTGTCGGCAGCTCCGTTCTCTCTCTGGTGGCCGGCACGGCCTACTGGGATCCACTGGTCCACCGTCCAGCCAATCTGCTCTTCGTGCAATTGGGCCAGATCGCCATCTTTGCCCTCTCGGCACTCGCCTTCCTCCTGCCAGCCGAACTGGCCCGGGACGAGCGATGGCTGCAAGCCGCCACTTTTGTCTTTATCGGCACGGGCAGCATCGTCGTTCTGCAGTACCTGGTTCCGGGCATCTGGTCCATTGGCGGTTGGTCTATCGCCGGGCAGGCCAATACAGCCATGCTGTGGACCTGGCTGGGCGCTATGGCCGCGGGTCAACTGGCGTGCAATAACCGGCTCAGTGCCGCCGTCAGACTGGCTCTGGCCGCTGTGTTGGTCGGCAGTGCCTATGTCGTGTTGGTGGTGCAAAGGGAATGGCTGTCAGGCTGGGTGCCCTTTACGGTGGCCGTGCTGGCCGTCTTGGGTCTGAGGGTCTGGCGCAGTTCGCGCGCCGCTACCGTGGCACTGGGCCTCCTCCTCATACTCATCGCCGTTGTCGCCTATCCGCAGCTCTATGAGTTCGCCGGAGGCAAGAGCGAGGAGGAAACAAGCCTCGGCGGACGCCTTCTCCTGTACCGGCAGACCCTCGAGCTGGTGAAGGGGCGCTCACTGCTCGGATTGGGGCCGGCAGCGTATCGGCATTACGGATTCACCCGCTGGCTCTCTCTGGGCGTGGGACGCGCCCTTTACGCGCAACCACAAGTCTCCTCGCACAACAACTTTATCGACATCTATGCCCAGACGGGTCTGGTTGGCCTGGCGCTCTTGCTCTGGTTTCTTTTCGTGGTGGCCCGGATCGGTCAGTCGCTGCTGCCGCGCTACCGCGGTGACTTTGCCGAAGGGTACGTCCTGGGTGCACTGAGTGGCCTCGTCGGAACCGTCGTCGCGATGACGCTGGTTGACTGGTTCCTACCCTTTGTCTACAACGTCGGTTTCAACGGCTTCCGCACCAGCGCTCTAGCCTGGATGTTCCTGGGCGGACTGGTGCCCCTGCTCAACCGAGCTCCAGAAGACACAAGTGGGCCCCAGACAGGCAATCCCTTCGCCAAGTAAGCTACTGGTCCTCATCCTGCTCCTCTCAGTGACTCTCCGCGTCACCCTCGCCCTATACTTGGGCAACCAGGTTACCGAGACGCGGGGCGGCACCTACGACCA
>JAKJAE010000152.1 GCA_022707665.1 Chloroflexota bacterium | reverse complement strand
ACATCGCAGAGAGTCAGCAAGGACGGGAGATTCAAGCAAGGTGGTCATCGGCAATCGGTAGCCCGGAACGCGTTCCGGTTTGCGGATTAATCTATTTAGAGTATACTAAGCTTATATTCTCATCACACCCATCACAGCAACCAGCGGAGGTACCCAGATGTCTGTAGTCATTCGAGAAGAGACTTCAACCTATCGAGAACGAGTCAACCAACTGCGCGAAACGAAGATGGCGCAGACGAAGGAGAAGCAGGAACTCATCGGGTCGATGGACCACGATGACTGGGCCCTGATCCTGCCCCCACCGGACCGGCGCAAGATCGTGAAAACGATGAGCACGTCGGGGATGCCGATCACCGACTGCCTGCTCGAAGGTTACGAGCCTGTGAGCAACCATCCGAGCGGTGGGTTCTTCGGTCCGAAGGCGGTGGGCGAGAACTTCGGGGCTTTGCTCTCTGCACACCCCGTCTACATCGATCCCGTCAGCTCGCTGGCGGGTGGCTACATGGTCAACTTCTCCTCCTACCGGAAGCATGGTTGGAATCCCGATTTCGACGTTGCCAAGCTCCGCCCTGAGCTTGATGAGGCCCACAAGAAGTACAGGTTGCTGCCGGGCATTGGTGCTGGCCAGCACTTCTGCCAGGACCTGCAGATCGGGCTCGATTTGGGCTTGCGCGGACTGCTGGAGAAAATCCGACACTATCGTGATGTGAACGACCCCAAGAAGGACGACTTCTATGCGGGCCTGGAGGCGATCGTCCTGGGGTTGCAGAACTGGATCAGCCGCACAGCGGATGCCGCGCGCGAGATGGCTGAGACCGAGACCGACCCGGCCAAGCGGCAGAACCTGCTGGAGATGGCCGAGATGAACGCGTGGCTGGTCAACGAGCCTCCACGGACGTTCCGCGAGGCCTGCCAATGGATTCTCTGGTACCAGATCACGGCCCGTATGTACAACGGCAGCGGCTCGCTGGGACGTCTCGATGTGCTTCTGACCCCTTACTACGAGCGCGATATTGCTGCTGGCATCCTGACCGATGAGGAGGCCATCCTGCACATTGCCTCGCTCCTGGTGCGTGACACAGCGTACCTGCAGGTGGGCGGTCAGAACATGCAGGGCAAGGATGTGACCAACAAGGTCTCTTTCCTGGTGCTGGAGGCCGCACACTGGCTGAAGATCCCGGCCAACGTGGGCATTGCCGTGGGCGATGGTGTCGACCCGGAGCTGCTCAAGCGTGGTGTCGAGATCATGTTCGAGGACAAGACCGGTGTTCCGAAGTTCCTGGGTGTCGAGCGCACGGCTGAAGGCTATGCGCGGAACGGGTACGACATCGGATGGGGCTACGAGCGCGCCTATTCGGGCTGCCACTGGTCGGCGATTCCCGGACGTGAGTACACGCTCAACGACTGCGTGAAGATCAATTTCGCCGCGGTCTTCGAAGTAGCCTGGAAAGACATGCTCAGCACGCCCGATGTGCAGCCAAGTGTCGCCGTGTTGTGGGAGCGGTTCGTCCACCACTTGCGCATCGGCGTGCGTGCTATCGCGTCGAGCCTCGACTTCCACATGGCTTATATGGACAAGGTCTTCCCCGAGCTGGTGCTTGACCTGCTGAGCTTCGGCCCTATCGAGCAGGGGGTTGATGCCTCCGCGGGCGGCGTTGAGTTCGTCAACCTCTGTCTTGATGGCGCGGCGTTGGCCACGATCGCCGACTCGTTCGCTGCGTTGGAGCAACGCGTCGAGAAGGAAGGCCGCCTGACCTGGGCCGAGATTGCCCGTTACATCGAGACCGATTGGGAAGGCACCGACGGTGAGCGGGCGCGTCAGATGATGCGCAGTATTCCTCGCTACGGGCACGGTGGAACGCTGGGCGATGCGTACGCCACGCGCATCACCGAGACCTTCACCGAACTGGTCAAGGAAGCCCCGACGCCTGAGGGCCGCAACATGATCCCCGGGCTCTTCTCCTGGGCCAACACGATTCCGATGGGCAAGAGCGTCGGCGCAACGCCGAACGGCCGTCGCGCGGGCGATCCGATCTCGCACGGCGCGAACCCGGATCCCGGCTATCGCAAGGACGGCGCGCCCACGGCAATGGCTGTGGCGATCGCTAACTCGCAGCCCGGCTGGGGCAACACCGCCCCGATGCAGATGGAGCTCGATCCGGCCCTGTCGAAGGACGAGGGCGGCATCGAGAGCGTGGCCAACCTGATCAAGACACACTTCGATCTGGGCGGCACGCAGATCAACCTGAACATCATGGACGCCGAGAAGATCCTGGAGGCCCACAAGGATCCGTCCAAGTACCCGGATCTGGTCGTCCGGGTGACCGGTTTCAGCGCTTACTTCGCCAGCCTCTCGCCCGAGTTCCGGCAACTGGTCGTTGACCGGATCCTCAAGGAATCCGAGGGGTAATCGGTTCCTGCGTGTGAGTGACATAGACGGCCCCGGCGGGCTTGCGCCGGGGCCGTGTTGTGTGCGTAGGTCGAAGTTGCACTTCGACCGTGCTGCTGAGCAGGACAAGCTGTCCAGAGGGGCGAACTACAAGTTCGCCCGACGTGCTGAACCCGGGCCGCCATTCTGGGGCCGGACGAGCATTGAGTCCTCCATCGGCGCCATCTACAGTGGGTACTTGCAGTAGGCCCATGGCCAGTCTTGCCAGTGGTCCACCATTCGAGCCTTCACCGGGTTGTTGACCACGTACTGGACAATGCGCTGCAGCTCAGCTCCATCCCGTACCCAGTGATCGTAGCTCTCGTGCTGCCAGAACTGCCCATCGCGACCAAGTTCGCGATTGCTCTTGCTCGCCGTATGCCCCTTGATTGACTGCATAATCGCGGTCAGTGACGGGTAGTGTCCTTCGTTGTCTGACAATGGCGTCAGAACGACGTGGATGTGGTTGGGCATGATACAGAATGCCAAAAGGTCATGCTGCTCTCCATCCCGGAAGCGAAGACTGTCGGTCACGATGTTCGCGATTCGGGGATCCTTCAACCAGGTGGGGCCGGAGACTGCGGCATCGAGTGTAGCATCCCATCGCCCGAATGCCTTTCGGTGCATGAGATATGCCATATTCGATCGTTCTGTCTTGTCAGCCACATCGTCGAGCCGTCTCGCCTCCGATTCCGCCTCCTGAATGAGCGCCAATCTCACCGGCGGCGGAATTGAGCCGGCAAGCCGACACGTTATGAAGAACGTCGCGCCCTCGGGCTGGACGTGCGGTAGGTGCCGGACATAGTAACGACCAAATTCGCTCGGGCTCATACTGCGCTCGGTCGCATCAGCCTTTGTGGAGAAAGAGGGGCGAACTGCAAGTTCGCCCTACGGTAGCGCGTCCAGGGCGATGCGGATGGGCGGGAAGGTCACCAGTTCGCCAGGGCCGACGTGCCCCCAGGTCGTGCAGAGGTAACCCAGCATGTTGGGATGATCCCGGTGACGCAGTGCTTCATCCAGCAGCAGGTGGGTCGCCGCTTCGCTCCTCCAGCCGCCCGGCAGGACGGGGAAGCCCTTGTCCAGGAAGAGGGCGATGGAAGGATAGCGTTCCATAACCTCGTAATGCCAGTCGCAGAGGACGATGTCTTTGGGGATCATGTCGATCGCGGGGTCGGTGCCGTTCTCAGAGGCCTCCCAGAGCCCATAGCCGGTCGCGACGCCATCCAGGAGACGGTCCCCCCACATCAGCATCTGGACGTGGCGTTCGCCCACGAGGTAACCGTGGTAGTCGTTGACGGCCCGCGCAAAGAGCGCCGCGGGGTCGTGCCCCTTGCACCGCGGGCAGTGTTCTGAGCCGATAAGGAAGACTTCGTCCATCCCCACGTGGAGGCCGTCGGCTTCAAAGGCCTCCAGGAGCTCGTCAAAGAGCGCGAAGATGATCGGGTTGACGCCGGGATGCTGGGGGCACCAGCTCCGGCAGTAGATGCCCTCGTTGTCCGGGAACTGCCCCGGTGTTTCATCGAACTCGGGGTAGACCTTGAGAAGGGGGAACGTGGTCTTGGCCCAAGACTGGTGGCCCAGGCACTGGAACTGCGGGATCAGGCGGATGTCCCGGGCCTGACAGGCTGCGACCAGTCGCGCCGCGCCTGCGTGCGTGATCGGATCGGGTCCCCTGAGCTCCGGGTGCGACTCGTAGGCGAACCCATAGTTGACCTCGACCATCAGGACGTTGAGGCCCATATCGGCCAGGGCGGGCAGCTCGCCAACCAGCCGGTCGACATCGCTGTCATGCGACAATCCGAGGTGGATACCGCGCCAGAACCTGTGTGTCATAGGGTGACCTCCGTGATGGATGTGCGATAAAGCGAAAAAGCGAGTAAGCGAATGGCGAGCAAGCGAAAAGGCGAATGGGCGGGAAAGCGGGAAAGCAAATGGGCGAGAAAGCGAATAGGCGAGCAGGCGAGGCTGCGGGAGATTGCGAGTTCGCGGATTGAGAGTGAATGGACAGGTAGGCCTCATTCCAGCCGTCGTGTTTCCCCTATTCGCTTACTCGCTTACTCGCTTTCTCGCTTGATCGCTTTCTCGCTTGCTCACAGTTGTGAGCGGTACTCGATCCGGTCATACGGGATGGTGCCGGAGACGATGTCGACGAAGGGCTGGCCGTTCTGGATGCCGACGGTGCCATAGCCCGTCGCGGTTGCCAGGAAGGTGCGGAAGTCGCCGGGGATGCGCGGCTCGATGTAGAGCGTCCTCTCGACGGCATCGAAGCGCACGCCGGTGAGGCCCTGGAGCAGGCCGTAGCTGGCCATCGCCCGGGCGTACCAGTGCCCGCATTCGTACTCATCGAAGGGGTTGCGGATGCGGCCGTCGTAGCGGTTGCGCAGGACGCGGACGATCTCCAGCCCTGCCTCGACCTCGCCCATCAGCGCCAGGTGGGCCGCCACCTGGTACTCGATGCCGGTCCAGACTTCGTCGCTGTAGACGAAGGGCAGCGACAGCGCGCCCCCCTTGGGCCACGAGCACAGCAGCAGGCCGCCATCCTTGCCCATGGCAAAGGTGGGCCGCTGCGGGTTGGCGTGGGTACGCAGGTCGTGCCGGAGGTTGTAGGTGTGCACGGCCTTGAGGTGGCTACGGACCTTGCCGGCATCGAGGAAGGGGGCGACGCCACACACGGCGCCGATCCAGGCCCCCAACACGCCATCGGAGAGGCAGCCCCGGCCATACTGGTACTTGGGCCCCTCCTCGCGCAGGAGCGCTACCGCCTCCGGCGAGTAGTCGACGGTCCAACTGACCGCCTGGGTGGGATCGGGCGCGCGCAGGCCCTCCCACTGGATCTTCTGGATGAAGTACTCGCCGTCCCAGAGCTCCGACTCCATGAAGGCCACGCCGCGCTCGAGGAGCTCACGGTAGAGCGGCACGTCGTCGCCCACGGCGTCGGCCATCTGCAGGGCGGCCTGGAGCGCACCCAGGTAGAACGAGGTGCACATGCCATCCGGGCCCCAGAACTCGATATCGTAGGTGTTGTGATGGGGCTCGAAGAGCGCGCCACGGTGCTCGGGGTCCCACGTCTCGATACAGTAGTCGAGGCTCTGCTTGACCCTGGGCCAGAAGCGCTGGAGCCAGAGGGCGTCGCCGCTGATGCGCCACTCGCGGTAGACCTTCATGATGCCGCCCAGTTGTCCATCCGCGGCGGCGTGGAAGTCGTGATCAGGCGGGCGGATGGGGAGGCTCGCGCGGAACGCCTGGTGGCCACGCGCATCCTGGTCGACGAAGAACTCCGTGTCGCGCAGCGTCCGCTCGAGGTCCGGGAAGAGGTGCGGCAGCGCCTGGGCGTAGTTCCAGACGTGGGTGCACGAGCCGTGGCAGCAGCCGTGGGTATCGCAGCAACCCTCCCAACACCAGAGCTTGCCATCGGTCTGGCGCTGCACGGTGGGCGACTTGAGGATCGTGAGGTTGGCCGCGATGGCCTCGACGACCTCGGCGGGGAGGGTCGTGTCGTAGAAGGCCCTGGTGAAGCGCTCCGTCCGTGCCTTGAGTCTGTCATACTGCGAGCGCCAGTAGGCCGTGATCGCCTCGATATCGGCGAAGACGCCGGCATACCAGGGCGTGTGCTTCCCCCCGCACGTGCAGGCGCAACCGCACGTCGCCTCGTCGGTGTCCTTTCCCAGGCGCAGGTTGGTCACGGGCGCGTGCCAGGCAAAGCGCAGCGGGATGACCTTGGTCTCGCCGGGCTGCAGATCGACCGGGACGTAGAGGCTGCCGCCGAGGCTGGGCGCGCCCTCTGCGTAGGGTGCCCCTTCGACCAGCGCAGCTTCCTTTACCGACTTCCAGAGGATTGTTAACGGGTCGAACCAACCGCCGCGGAAGAGCGCGCAGTTGACCCTGGTTCCGGGGTCATCGACCGTGGCGCTGAAGGCGCCCTGCTGCCACGGCTTGTCCTCGCTGCCCGGCTGCCAGAGGACGAAGCCATTCCTGGTGCTGTGGACTGCGTTCCCGGTTCCTTCGCCCATGACCATAAAGTTGCGGGCGTGGAACGAGAAGACGGCCTCGACTGCTGCGCCGGTGGGGTTGTAGAACGTGAACTCGAGGGCAGCCACGGGCAAGCTGCTGCTGTCGGCATCGCCGGGAATGAAGGGGCTCCACCCGGTGATCTCCACGGTGAGGGGGATGTTCGGGTCGGCCAGGCTGACCGTTCCGAAGGGGAAGCGTGCCCGGAAGGTGGCCGAGTCGAACCGCGGCAGGCCGTAGCTCGTGCCCCCAAGGCCATTGCCGGCCTCGGGTGTCGTGAAGATCTTCCACTCCGGCACGGGGCCTTGGAGCACACGGGCGAGGTCCGGGTGCCCCTTGATGCCCAACG
>JAKJAE010000151.1 GCA_022707665.1 Chloroflexota bacterium | reverse complement strand
GTGACGTCGGCAAGCGAGACGTAGTCGTTGCTGTTTCCGGCGAACTTGAACGTTCCCAGGGAGACCCAGGCCCCCCCATTGGCCGACTGGTTGACGATCCTGAGCGTGTAACCACCGGTGTGCCTGACCCAGTAGCGTGCCTGGGAGGTCGTGGTGTAACGGTCCGGGATGTAGACGAAGACCTCATACCACCCCGCTTGCAGGCTCGGGTACCAGCGTGCCCAGTTGTAGTAGTTCTGGATCGTGCGATTGTTGTAGGTCCAGGTCAAGCGACCGTTGTACCCTTCGGCGACGGTGCGCCAACCCGCTGCCGCGCCCCCCGTGACGAAGCCAGGATCGATGTCATCAACGATCACGGTTCCGGCAGGCGCCGGTTGTGGCGTGGTGCCCGAGGCCCACGATAGCTGAACCTTCGCCAGGCCGGTCTTCTCGAAGTACTGCACCTCGATCGTGACCGGATTGGCAGGCAGGTAGATCTGGCCTGTGTAGGTCGTCGCGGCTTGCTCATACCATGCGTCGAGCAGCAGGTGGCCGTTGACCCACAGGCGTGCGCCGTCGTCGACGGTGAGCTTGAACGTGTACGTGCCTGCAGCGAGGCTTATGCTCTGCGTCCAGCGGGCGGAGAAGTTGTCAGTGTTGATCGTTCCGGCTTGCGGCGATCCGCTGCCCCAGTCGTAGTTGACCGAAGCTTCGTTCCGGACCAACGCCGGCGCGCCGCTAAGCGTCAGGTTGTTGAAGTACTCGGCCTTCCAGTTGCCGGTTGCCGGGACCTGGCCCTTGAGCGCCCACTGGACCTTGGCGGTTGCCAACCCGGTCTGCTCGAAATAGTCAACCTGGATCAGGTGATGCCCGGCTGCCAGGTAGACCTCGGCGGTATGGGTCTCGACGGCATGGGCGTACCACTTGTCCAGGATCATCGTACCGTCCACCCACACCCGGATGCCATCGTCGCTGGTCACGGTGAACTGGTAGGTGCCGGGAGTGACATCGATGTAGCGAGTCCATCGCGCCGAGAAGTTGTCGGCGCTTACCTGGGATGCCGGTGACCCGGATCCCCAATCAAAGGCGATGTTCGTGTCCGTGCGGGTGAGCGCCGGAGTACCGGATAGGCCGGTATTGTTCCAGTAGCTCGCCTGCCACGCGGGATCCGAGTGTTGAGGGGTAATCGGCCCCTGGGCCATGGCTGGTATGGCCATGACTACGAGCGCTGTCAACACCAGGCCAAGTAGCCATATTCTTCGTTTCATTGTGTTTGCCTCCCTGGAACCTATGGGTCTTTGCCGTCCCAACTGGCTGAGATCAAGGGATGACCTGAGCGCAGTTGTCATACTTTTCATGACGCTCTGTCGTTGTCAGGAGTTCCATCAGATAACTCCATGATCATGTAGAAATGGTTGTGGACAGATTACGATCGCGTGACGCTTGTGTGTCATCCTCTGCACTGGAGCTGCCGACGCCTGAATGTCGTGGGGTAAGGCTTGAGTGCCGTGACCACTGTGCTACAATGGCGTCTAGGAGCACAGACTGTTTGTGCTCCGAACATCTGTCGGGGGCGATTGAGTGACACAACAGACAAACACCGAACACCGATCATTCACCGTGGATTTACAGCCTACAGGTCGTCGAGCTCTTGTAGGGGCTGACGGGACGCTTCTGGATGCGGCGCAAGAGGCTGGTGTGGAGATTGCCGCCCTCTGCGGCGGGGCGGGTGTGTGCGGTAAGTGCCGGGTTCAGCTCATTTCCGGGCAACTGAGCGCTGCCACGGTTGCAGAGCGCAGCTTCTTCAGCGAGGACGAGCTCGCGGCGGGATTCCGGTTGGCGTGCCAGGCTCGCCCGCTGAGTGACGTGAAGATCGACATCCCGCCGGAGTCGCTCAGCACGCCTCAGCGGCTGCAAGTAGAGGGGCAGGAGAGCGCGGTGAGCGTCGATCCTGTCATCGAGAAGATCGACCTGGATCTCGTTCCGCCTACGCTTCACGATCTGCGTTCCGACACCGTGAGGCTCACCGATGCCCTGGCTGAACTCGGCGTGAGCAGGCCGTTCTATGGCCAGCCGGTCCTGCGCACGCTTTCCACTGAGCTTCGCCGGCAAGGATGGTCAGCGCGCCTGGTGCTAAGGCGTCAGGAGCCGATGCGTGGGGTTACCAAGGTGCAGCCCTGGCGCGAAGTGGTGGCCCTATTGCCGCGTGACGAGCCGACCGTTGGTCTGGCTGTGGACATCGGTACGACGAAGATGGCTGCCTATCTGGTGGATCTGAGCACCGGGCACACTCTCGCGATGGACGGCCTGATGAACCCACAGATTGCCTATGGCGAGGATGTTGTCAGCCGTATCGCCTATGCCAACGAACATCCTGAGGGTCGACGCGTACTGCAAGAACGGCTTGTGGCAGGCGTCAATGACCTGACCGCACAGGTGTGTGAGAGCGCAGGCGTGAGCACCCGGCAGGTCGTGGATGCGGTCGTTGTTGGAAACACCGCGATTCATCACTTCTTCGTCGGGCTACCCGTTGAGCAGTTGGGCGCGTCTCCCTACACTGCTGCAGTCAGCGAGGCATTGGATATCGAGGCCGAACACCTGGGCCTTGAGTTGGCGCCGGGTGCCAAGGTATACCTGCCCCCGAACATCGCCGGGTACGTGGGTGCAGACCATGTCTCTATGTTGTTGGCGACGGAGGCCTGGCAGGCCAGAGAGCCGACGATTGCCCTGGACATCGGCACCAACACAGAGATCAGTCTCGCCGTAGATGGGCAGTTGCTAAGCTGTTCGTGTGCCTCGGGCCCCGCTTTTGAGGGGGCACACATTCACGCGGGGATGCGGGCTGCTCCAGGGGCGGTCGAGTATGTCCAGATCTTGGGGGACGATATCAGGGTCCAGACAATCGGCAACCGTCCCGCGGTGGGCATCTGCGGATCCGGCATCCTGGATGTGGTGGCGGAGTTACGTACGGCGGGCATTGTGGGGCCGACCGGACGTCTCCGGCAGAATCATCCACAGGTCGTGCCCTGGGAAGGCGGCGGAGCCTTCCGGCTGGTCGAGCAGGCCAAGACGGGCAATGGCCACGACCTTCTGGTCACACGCCGAGACGTGAACGAGATCCAGCTCGCCAAGGGAGCGATCCGGGCGGGGGTTGACGTTCTTCTGTCAGAGGCCGGCCTGACCCACAAGGATCTGAGGGAATTCATTGTGGCCGGGGCGTTTGGCACCTATCTCGATCTGAAGAGTGCTGTGAGCATCGGGATGTTTCCACCCCTGCCTCTGCACCGGTTCAGGCAGGTGGGTAATGCCGCCGGGACTGGGGCTCGCCAGATGCTGATCTCGGCGACGCGGCGCCGCGAAGCCGAAGCGATCGTGGACCGCGTGCGCTATATCGAGCTCACGGCTCACCCGGGCTTTTCGGACATCTACATGTCGGCCATGCCCTTGTAGGGGGATCCCGTGTCCACATCTGTTCACAGGCAGGATCTTCCCATCGTCGGCATCACGTTGGGGGACGTGGCGGGCATCGGCCCCGAGGTCGTGGTGCGCGCCCTGGCGCGTGACGATGTGAAAGCGTCGTGCCGTCCGCTCGTGATCGGCGACCGTCGTGTTCTCGAGGAGCCACGGTTTGCGGCCCAAGGTCTGTGCTTCCAGGCTGTCGAGGACATAAGCCAGGCGGACTGGTCGGCGCATCCCGTCGTGGTGTTGGATGTGCACGTGGTGGACCCCCGTGACGTCACGGTGGGGCAGATCTCGCCGATTGCCGGGCGAGCAGCTGTTCAGTTCGTGCTGAAGGCCACCGCGCTGGCACTGGAAGGCGCGATTGACGCGGTGGCAACGGCGCCGCTCAACAAGGAAGCAATGCGGCTCGCGGGATATGACTACATCGGGCACACCGAGATCCTGGCCGATGTAACGCATACGGCCGAGTGTACGACGATGTTGGCGACGCCTGGGCTACGTGTCACTCACGTTACACGGCATATCCCGTTCCGTGAGATCGCCGCAGCCATTACCGCCGAGGCCGTTCTCGATACGATCACGGTCACAGACGAGGGGATGCGCACTCTCGGGTACGCTCACCCGCGTCTGGCAGTCGCCGGCTTGAACCCCCACAACGGGGATGGTGGCCTGATCGGTGATGAAGAGATCACGGTCATTGGACCCGCCGTTCGGGCAGCCGTGGCGAGGGGGATCGATGTCCGTGGCCCGATTCCTGCCGACTCGGTCTTCTTCCAAGCCATCCGCGGTGACTATGACGTCGTCGTCACAATGTACCACGACCAGGGGCACATCGCCGTGAAAACGCATGGCTTCGAGCAGTCGATCACGATCACGCTGGGCCTGCCCATCATCCGGACCTCGGCAGATCACGGCACGGCCTTCGATATCGCGGGGCGCGGCATTGCGTCAGAGGCAAGTATGGCAGCGGCGATTACCGAAGCCGCTCGGATGGCCAGGCGGCGGGCTGCACGGCCGTAGCGCGTTCGTTTCCCCCGTGTCAGGCCGGGAGTGGGACCTGAGGACACAGCGAGGTGGCGGGATGGCAGAGTCGGATCGGGATGAGCTGGACGGCGCACAGGGAGCATCGCGTACGATCCTTATCGTCGATGACTCGCCTATGAGCCTGCGCTTGCTCACGCACATGGTCACACTGCACGGGTACGGCGCACAGGCGATGGTCAACGCCCGGGACGCCCTTACCTATGCGTTCTCTTCCCCTCCTGACCTGGTGCTGTTGGACATCATGATGCCGGAGATGAATGGTTTTGAGTTCGCCGAACGCCTTAAGGCTGACGAGCGAACGCGCGATATCCCGATCATCTTCATCAGTGCCCTCAACGATGAGACCAGCAAGGTCAAAGCCTTTACCTCCGGTGGTGTGGACTATGTCAGCAAACCGCTCCACGTAAACGAAGTCATTGCCCGGGTCGAGACACACATCCGGTTGCGTGAGGCGACGCAACGGCTCCAGCGCCAGATCGTCGAGCGCGAGCGGCTGATCGTGGAACTGGATACGGTCAATGCGCAACTCAAGGAGGAGATCCAGGAGCGCGAGGCAGCACAGGCAGCACGCGAAGCTTCGCTCCAACTCCTCCGCCGGGTCCTGGCCAAGACCGAGACCCTCTACCGGATCACGCGTTCTCTGATCACGAGCGAGGATGTGCCTGACATGCTGCAAATGGTCAGCGACAGCGTCGCGCAGCTCTTGCCGGCGGATCGCGTGCTGACGGTTACGCTGGATCCGGATGCAAGCACGATCACCTCCCGATATGTCGGTGGCGCTGGCGCAGCGGAGTGGGCTATACCGTCCTACGACGAGTTGATGGAGGGTCTCGTTGGATGGTCGGTGGCGCGGCTGCAGCCTGTCATTTCACTGAAGGGACAACCGGATCCACGGGAAAGCGTGTTAGCTCGGGAACGTCGCGTGGCCGCCCAATGCGGCTCGGTTCTTGTCGTGCCTCTCTATTTCCAGGGACGTTTGATGGGCGCGATGATGGCGGTGGGCCACAGCGATGCACCGGACTACGATGAGCAGGACCTGGCCCAGTTCAATGCCATCGCGGGCCAGGCCTCGATCGCCCTAGCGAATGCCTTTTTAGCCGACAAGACGGCGCGACTCAAGGAGTTCAATGAGGGGATTGTGCAGGGTGTTGCTGAAGCGATTCTGGTGATTGGCACCGATCAATGCATCACGTTTGCGAATCCTGCGGCGGCTCCCATGGTGGGTTGCCATTCAGACGAGCTGATTGGACAGCACTATACGGCGTTTCTGGCGCCGGACCAGATTGACTCTCTGCACAATCATCTCCCGTCCACTGACGGGGTGGCTGAGCGTTTCGAGACCGCGCTCATCGATAAGGTGGGGCGACGGGTACCCGTTCTAGCCAGTGTTCGCGCCCTGTCGAGGGAGAGACAAAGGGTGGGCAGCCTGGTGGCGCTGACCGACATTACGGAGATCAAGCAGGCGGAGGAGCAGTTGCGCCGCTATGCTGGCGACCTGGAGCACCAGAATGCCGAACTGGCGGCATTCGCTCACACTGTGGCGCATGACCTGCGGAACCCGCTCACCGGGGTTATGGCCTATGCGGACCTGCTAGAGATGATTCTGTCTGGCCGGATGAATGGAATCGCCAGGCCAGAAGAGAAACTCCGGGAGTATGCATCTTCTCTGAAGGCTAGTGGCATGAAGATGAATAACATCATCGATGAGTTGCTGCTATTGGCCAGCGTCCGCGAGGTTGACGAGGTTGAAGTACATGGGATTGATATGGCAAGGCTTGTCCATGAGGCGCAGACGCGTCTGGACTACCTCATTGCAGAGCACCACGCCGAGGTACACGTTGCGCTGGCGTGGCCTCAAGCTCTCGGCTATGGGCCATGGATCGAGGAGGTCTGGGTCAACTACCTCAGCAATGCCGTCAAGTACGGTGGGCGTCCCGACGAGGGCATCCCTCCCATCATCCACCTGGGCTTCGATGCAGAGACCGGCAATGGCCACATCCGGTATTGGGTGCAGGACAATGGCACAGGGTTGACCCCGGCCCAGATGAGCCAGCTCTTCACGCCTTTTGAGCGCCTGCGCAACGTCCGAGCAGAGGGCCACGGTTTGGGCCTGTCCATCGTGCGCCGTATTCTGGAGAAGCTCGGAGGGAAAGTTGGCGTGACGAGTGAGCTCGGCATTGGGAGTAGGTTCTACTTCGAGCTTCCCCGGGCCTGAGGCTGTTGGGCATGTGCCCGGCTGACACATGTGACGAGGAGCGTCTTGCATGAGAGTCCTGTTTATCGGCGGTACGGGGAACATCAGC
>JAKJAE010000150.1 GCA_022707665.1 Chloroflexota bacterium | reverse complement strand
GATGACGGTCAATCCCGGCTTTGGTGGTCAGAAGCTGATCCCAGAGGTGATCGCCAAGATCGTGAGGGTTCGGGCACTGCTTGACCAAGGCGCACCCGACGTGTGGCTGTCGGTCGATGGTGGAATCGACCCTCAGACAGCTCCTCAGGTCGTCGCCGCAGGAGCCGACACCCTTGTCGCAGGTTCTGCCATCTATGCAGCGCCGGCGGGCATTGCAGCGGCTATCCGTGCACTTCGGCGCGCGGCGATGTCAGCGTGAGGGGAATGGCTGGGGCAGTGGCAACAAACGACCCCGCACGCCAGCATATTGACGTACGGGGTCGCTTCCGGCGTGCGGATGTTGTGCCTAGCCCTGTTCGCGAGAGAGGGTGCGCAGGCAGCGTGTGCAGATATAGCGACGACGGTACTCCCCGTCGATCAGCACGCGCTTACGCTGGATATTGGCGCGGAACATTCGGTTCGTCGCGCGCTTGGAGTGACTTACGTTGTGCCCGAACATCGGGGTCTTACCACAGATCTCACACTTTGCCATGATCCACCTCTTTTTTTCGATGACTGGGTTATGATACCACAAAGGATGGAAGACGCAACCGAAGGAGGTGTTATGGACGACCACCTGGAAGCGAGAGGAAAAATCGAGGTGGCACAGGCGGCGATCGCGTCGATAGTGAGTGAGGCCGTCCAGACATGCTATGGTGTCGTGGGTACGGTGCCACGCAATTTCGCGACGGGGCTCGCCGATATACTCTCGGCTGATCGAAAGCGGGGTGTCGAAGTCGTCGTGCGCGATGACCATATCGTCGTTGACCTCTACCTGGTGGTAGAATATGGGGCGCGCATCTCGAGCGTGGCCGAGAGTATCAAACATGTGGTGAAATACCAGGTCGAACGAGCCCTGGAGCTGCCCGTCGAGCAAGTGAACGTCCACGTTCAGGCTCTACGCGTCAGCGATATGGACTAGGGAGGGCTATTCCGTGGGGATTCCCGAAAGCGATGTGACGCAGGCCCTGGATGGGCTTCGCCTCAAGCCGATGATCTCGGCGTCTCTTGTGTGGCTGCGTCAGCACCAGGATGCCATCAACGCACTCAATGTATTCCCAGTCCCCGATGGGGATACAGGAACCAATATGAGCCTGACGATGGTCTCGGCGTGGGAGGAGATTGCGGCCGTCGACGAGCCACACGTAGGCCGGCTGTTGGCGCAGTTGGCCCACGGGGCGTTGATGGGTGCGCGTGGCAACTCCGGCGTGATTCTGTCGCAGATATGGCGCGGTTTTGCTCGGGGAGTCGATGGCCGTTCACAGATCACGGTTGAGACGTTGGCAGAGGCGATGCGGGCCGCTGCCGATACCGCGTATAAGGGCGTTGTCAAACCGGTCGAGGGCACGATACTGACAGTTATCCGCGAGATGGCAGAGGAAGCAGTCTCTGCCGCTGAAGAGACAAGGGATCTGGTGACCGTGTTTGACCGGCTGGTTCATCGCGCGGCAGCGACTGTGGCCCGGACGCCTAGCCTGCTGCCCGTCTTGCGCCAAGCGGGCGTTGTTGACTCAGGAGGGCAGGGCCTGTACATCATCTTCGAGGGTATGTTGCGCGATCTGAAAGGACTTCCCGTGGCCACGATGCCGGCTCAGACAGATCTGGTCCATCTCCAGCTTGAGGCCCATCCGGAAATGGGGGCGGAAGTTGAGTTCGACAGTGCCTACCCCTACGATGTGCAACTGATCATCCTCGGAACCAATCTGGATGTCCCTCATATCCGGGCCGGGATCGAGGCTATGGGGGATTGCCCGCTCACGGTGGGTGATGAGACGGCAGTGAAGGTTCACGTCCACGTCGCCGACCCTGGGGCTCCCATCAGCTTTGGCGCCCGCTTTGGCTCGGTGACCGATGTGGTTGTCGAGGATATGCGTGTCCAATATGAGGCCTATACCGCGAGTCGTGAGCAGACTCGGTCGACCCCTCCTGTCCCTGCTGCGCTGCTGGCGCCGGGCGGGGACATAGCGGTTGGTGTGGTTGTTGTGTCCACCGGCGAGGGCCTTGCGAACGTGTTCCGCAGCCTTGGAGCGGCAGTCGTGGTTGAGGGCGGGCAGACGATGAACCCCAGTACGGCACAGATCGTGGAGGCCATTGAGCGTGCGCCAGCCTCCGATGTGATCATACTACCGAACAACCCCAATATCCTGCTGGCGGCACAGCAGGCTGCTGATATGGCAGACGGCAAGCGTGTGAGAGTTGTCCCGACACGGACGATTCCCCAGGGCGTGGCTGCGATGCTGGCCCTCGACCAGGATGCCGCCCTCGAAGACAACGTGGTCGCAATGCTGGCCTCGTCTTCGGATGTCATCACGGCTGAGGTGACCTCAGCGACCCGGAATGTCCGCCTGAATGGGATCGAGGTGCGTGAGGGTGATGCCATTGGGCTACTCGAAGACGAGCTGGTTGTGGATGCCACCTCGTTTGAAGAGGCGGTTCGTTGGCTGCTCGCCGAGGTTGAGATCGACAGCCGCGAGTTGGTGACGCTCTACTACGGGGCGCAGGTAACCGAGGAGCAAGCCAACGCTCTAGCGGGTGAGCTTGCGGGCGACTATCCCGATCTGGAGTTTGAGGTCGTGTTCGGGGGCCAGCCGCACTACCCGTACATCCTGTCGATTGAGTAAGGGGAACGGATTCCAAAGGCCCGGACCCTTGGGACGATGTCGCGGTGACCAGAGCGTGATCTCCGTATCGTAGACCTATTCATTGAACAAGGCAGGAGTGTGCGTGTGGCGGGGAACTCTCAGATCCAGATGATCACTGACGGCACAGCTTTCCTCCCTATGGATCGATTGCGGGAGCTGGGCGTTACGGTGCTGCCGATCGTTGCGAGCGCCGGCGGGAGGAGTTACCTCTACGATCAACAGACCTCGGAACACGTGGATCTGCTCTCCACGCTGCGCCAGACGCGCGATCCCATTGAGATCGTGGGACCCTCTGTCGACGACTTCCGTGCGGTGTTCGAACGCTCGCTGTATCGGACGAATCAGATCCTCGTGGTTCTGTCGTCAGGTCGGTTGAGCCCGATCGTGCGCAACGCAAGGACCGCCGCACGCGACTTTATGGGCCGGTGTGACATCACGATTCTGGATTCGCAGACAGTATCGGTGGGCCTGGGGTTGCTCGTTGACCGCGCTGGTGAGATGCTGCAACGTGGCGAGCTACCTCTGGTGGAGATTGTGCGCAGGATACGCGGGATGATTCCACGGATCTATGTGGTGATGATCACCCACACGCTTGACTACATCTACCGAAGTGGCAAGCTGACCTCAACCCAGGCTATCCTGGGAGCGATGCTGAAGATCCGTCCTTTTGTCGAGATCGAGGACGGCGACATGATCCCATTGGAGAAGAGCCGGCGGCCTGAGCGAGCGGTGGACCGCCTGGTTGAGTTCGCTTCCGAGTTCTCGCGGATCAACCAGTTGGTCATCTTTCACGGGCAAGAGAAGCCCGACGATGACGCCCTCGATCTGAAGCAGCGGCTTCTGGAAGTCGCGCCCGGGCTGGACATCCCCTACATTGTCTATGACCCGATCATTGCCTCGCACATCGGGCCTGAAGGGCTGGGCCTGATTGTCTACGAGGGCGTCTGGCGCTAGACCGCCGGCTGCACTGTGCGATTTTGTGCCCCATCAGTCCTGGGGCCCACTGATTCGCCTGGCGCAAAGTGGCAAGACCGACCAGGCGCCCTATTTGGAGACACAATGGCTAGACCGGTGGAAACGTTGAGCAAAATGCTGGCCCTGGAAGCTCGGGACTACGCGTATCGCGACCGAGCGGTGGCGGGGGGCCTGGCAGGATATGTCGAGACCTGGCGGCGACAAGCGCGCGAGGCCTTTGGTGAGGATACCGAACCCTGGATCATGGCGGTTGCCGCACGCCTGGAATCGTATCGCAGTCTGGATGTGCCGCAGCGGCGTGCCCTGATCGACGAGCTCCTGGCGATGCTGCGCCAGGGCCCCGTCGCGGGCGCCTTGCCGGACGACGTAGAAACGGTGCCGACGGATGAGCCTGAGGGTGCACTTTCGTTCCACGATGTGACAGCGGCATCCGATGGGGGAGGTGAGGTGGTTGCGGCGATCTCACCTGGGCAAGAGGTGCCCGCTGTTCAGGATACCTCCGTGCCGGCAGGTGAGGCAACCGACGAGCCTGGCAAACCCGGTGATGCCGCGCACCCGGCACGTAAGGGGGGGCGTGGACTGGAGGCCCCTGTTGCTGCAGTGCCGGGTATCGGTGCCAAGCGCAGCAGCCTACTGAAGAAACTTGGCGTCCTGACGGTTCGCGACTTCATCTACACTTTCCCACGTCGCTATGAGGATTACTCGCGACTCAAGACGATTGACCGACTGGAGTATGGCGAGCGTGTCAGCGTTCTGGCGACGGTTTGGGAAGTTGGGGTGCGCAGGACACGCCAGGGGACGGAGTTGTTTCGGGCTATCCTCTCGGACGAGACGGGGACGATGGAGGTTACCTGGTTCGGTAAGCGCCGCCTTGATGAGCGCCTGCGGCCAGGAATGCACCTGTTGATCCGCGGTAAGGTTGACGCCTACCTTGGACGGCTCACGATGAACTCACCGGAGTGGGAAATCGTGGGGCGAACCGATGTAGCCAGTGCGCGTATCCAGCCGGTCTATCCACTCTCTGAAGGCCTGACACAGCTCTGGATGCGCGCGGCTATGCGACGGGCCCTCACCACGTGGGCAGGCCGAATACCCGATGCTCTGCCTGAGGCGATTCGGGCGGAACACGACCTGTTGCCCCTGCAACGCGCTCTGTGGGGCATTCATCTGCCAGATAGCCACGAGCATCTGGAAGCGGCACGGCGACGGCTGTCCTTTGAGGAGGTGCTCTATCTTCAGTTGGGACTGTTGCGCCAGAAGCGCCAGTGGAAGTCTCAACCCGGTCGGCAACTCACAGCGGCGCCTGAACGTGTCGAGGCGCTCGAGAGGTCGTTCCCGTTCCCCCTGACCTCGGCGCAGCAGCGCGCTGTGAAAGAGATGCTCGCTGACCTTGCCTCCGGTGATCCGATGAACCGCCTGTTGCAGGGTGATGTTGGATCGGGCAAGACCGCCGTAGCGGCGTTCCTGATGGCAGTTGTGGCTGACGCAGGCTGTCAGGTGGCGATGATGGCCCCGACCGAGATACTGGCGGAGCAGCACTTCAAGAGCCTCTCGCGGCTCTTTGAGGGATTTCCTGAGCCGCGGCCAAGTCTCGGGCTGTTGACGGGAAGCACAACCGGAGCAGATCGCGAGCGGGTCTATACGGGTCTCGCTGACGGGTCACTTCAGGCGGTCGTGGGCACGCATGCTCTGATCCAGGAGGGTGTGGCGTTCAAAGATCTGGCCCTTGTCGTGATCGATGAGCAGCATCGCTTTGGCGTCGAGCAACGCGCGACGCTGCGAGGCAAAGGCTACAACCCACATCTGCTGGTCATGACAGCTACACCGATTCCGCGCTCGCTTGAGTTAACGTTCTGGGGACACGTGGATGTCTCTGTACTGGATGAGATGCCACCGGGACGGCAGCCGGTAAAGACGCGCGTGCTCTCGCCCCGGGAGCGGGGCCGTGCATACGCCTATATCCAGGGCCAGGTGGACAAGGGAAAGCAAGCTTTCATCATCTACCCGCTGGTCGAATCCTCTGACACAGTCGATGCTCGCGCTGCAACTGACGAGTATGAGAGACTTCAGCGCGAGGTTTTCGCACGTGCGCGACTTGGGCTGCTTCACGGCCGGATGCGCCCTGCTGACAAGGATGCGGTCATGGCCGCCTTTGCGGCTGGCGACATCGATGTCCTTGTGGCGACATCGGTAGTCGAAGTTGGGATCGATGTTCCGAATGCTACGGTGATGCTCATCGATGGCGCGGATCGTTTTGGGCTGGCCCAACTCCACCAGTTCCGTGGTCGCGTTGGTCGCGGAGCGGACCCATCCTACTGTCTGCTGCTGGCGGAGAGCACCTCGGCTGAGGCCGCCGAGAGATTGGCCACACTGGAGGCGACGCACGACGGCTTTGTCCTGGCCGAGAAGGATCTCCAGATGCGCGGCCCTGGCGAGTTCTTGGGCACTCAGCAGAGTGGTTTTCCTGCCCTACCGATGGCGGAATTCACGGATGTGCGGCTACTGCACGAGGCCCGCGCTGTAGCGGAGGCGTTGCTCAACGAGGATCCTGACTTGTCATTGCCAGAGCACCGGCTCCTCTCGGAAAACGCCGCTGCGCTTTGGGAGGATGCTGGAGACCCCAGCTAGCGTGATGCGCACCGCTATCTATCCTGGATCGTTCGACCCGATACACCGTGGGCACACGGACATCGCGACGCGCGCGGCTGCGCTCTTTGACAAGCTCATTGTGGCGATCTATGCTGTACCTGCAAAATCGCTGCTTTTCTCAGTCGATGAACGTGTCGCGTTGGCGCGGGCGGTCCTGGCAGCTTGTGGCAACATCGAGGTTGTGCCCTATACGGGCCTGACGGTTGAGCTGGCTCGACAGCGTGGCGCTCAGACGCTCGTGAGGGGGCTGCGCGTGATCTCGGACTTCGAACGAGAGTACCAGATGGCACTGATGAACCAGCAGTTGAGCCCAACAGTGGAGACGGTCTGTTTGATGACGAGCTATGAGTATGCCTTCGTCAGCGCCAGTCTGGTAAAAGAGGTCTTTGAGGCGGGGGGGGATGTTTCGGGCATGGTCCACCCGTTGGTGTTGCGGGCTCTGATAGACAAGCGTAAGGCAGGGGGGGAGCCCTCGTAGCTGGGGCTCGCACCGGTACGGCCACGGGG
>JAKJAE010000014.1 GCA_022707665.1 Chloroflexota bacterium | reverse complement strand
AAAAACCCCCGCCGGCCACAAGGGCACAACAGGGGTAGATCCACCACACCGATTGCGCTCCCTCCGCTGGCATGATCCAGATCAGGTTGTAGGGTCGGTGTCTAGGCACCCTCTCAGCCCCCGCATGGGCTCCCCCGGCTTGGAACAAAGGATATGTGACTGTCAACGTACGTATCTGATTATAGCATCCCCGGCGCGCCTGTAAAGCCGAGGCTACATCAAACAGGTGAAGTGGGTATAATAGCGCCTCAGGCTGGCCAAGGAGATGAATCGATGCGGACACTGGTAATGAAGTTTGGCGGCACCTCGGTGGGAAGCGCCCAGGCGATAAAGCTTGCCGCGGATTTGGTGCTCCGGGAAACGCCGAAGTGGCAACACACTGTCGTCGTCGTCTCCGCGATGCGTGGCGTGACGGACGCGCTCATCCACGGCGCCGCAACGGCGGCGCACGGGGATGACCAAGCCTATCGCGGCATCGCGGCCGATCTGCGGGTCAAACATACACTGGCCGTCGCGGAGCTTCTGAGCAACGCCGAGGCCCGTACTTCCTTGCTGGTGGCTATTGAGGGCTATCTCGATGAGTTTGCCTCCTTCTGCCGCAGCATTCACGTTCTGGGCGAGGTAACACCCAGGGCTATGGATACGATCAGCTCCCTCGGCGAGCGCATGAATGCCCGGGTGGTCGCAGCCAGGCTTCAGGAGGCAGGGTTGCCCGCCAGAGCTATAGACGCAACCGACCTGATCGTGACCGACCAAAGGTTCCAACAGGCGACCCCGCTGATGGATGCAACACGGGAGCGCGTCGATGCACACCTCGTACCCCTGCTGGAGCAAGGCGTCCTGCCTGTCATCACCGGTTTCATCGGCGCGACTCGCGACGGCATTACGACCACGCTGGGACGTGGCGGCAGTGACTACAGTGCCTCCATTCTTGGAGCCGTCCTGAACGCCGATGAGGTCTGGACACTGACCGACGTCGACGGTGTCCTGACGGCTGATCCGCGCATCGTCCCCGAGGCCAGGGTGATCCCTGAGCTGTCGTATGCAGAGGTGGGAGAACTGGCCTACTTCGGGGCCAAGGTACTCCACCCCAAGACCATTCACCCGGTCATAGAGCACAACATCCCGCTATGGGTCAAGAACACGTTCAACCCAACCTGCCCCGGCACCCGGATCGTCTCCGATCCCATGGGGACTCGGGGGACGGTAAAGGCGGTCACAGCCATCACCGGCTTGAGTATGGTCACGGTCGAAGGGCGTGGCATGATGGGCGTCCCTGGCATTGCGGCCCGTACCTTCGCGGCTGTCGCAAGTCAGGGCGCCAACGTGCTGATGATCTCGCAGGCTTCCTCAGAGCAATCAATCTGTTTCGTCATCCCGACGGCCGATGTTACCCCCGTCATCGCAGCATTGGAGGAGGAGCTCGCGCTCGAGATCACCCGCCGGGATATCGACCGCGTGTGGTCGATGTCAGACATCGTGATCGTCTCCGCCGTGGGGGCGGGGCTGCGCGGCACACCAGGCGTGGCTGCAGCGCTCTTCAATGCGCTTGCTGCTCAGGCTATTAACGTCATTGCCATCGCTCAGGGATCCTCAGACTGCAGCATCTCCCTGGTCGTCAATGCTGATCAAGCCACACCGGCAGTCCGCCAGATCCACGAACAGGTTATCAACCATGGCTGAAGGTAGAAAAATCCCGGTAGGCATTCTTGGAGCGACTGGCGCTGTCGGCCAGCGCTTTGTGCAACTGCTTGTGGATCATCCCTGGTTCGAACTCACGGCGCTTGCTGCATCGGAACGCAGCGCGGGGCGACCCTATGGCGAAGCATGTCAGTGGGTCATTCCAGGTGATCCCCCCTACCAGGTCAGAGAGCACCTTGTCAGGCCTTTAGTGCCGGACCTTCCTGCGAAGATCGTGTTCTCGGCCGTACCCGCGGACGTGGCGCGCGAGATCGAACCGCAGTTCGCCCAGCGCGGCTACCTGGTCTGCTCGAATGCATCGGCCTTTCGCAACGTTGCAGATATCCCACTTTTGATCCCCGAGCTGAATGCAGATCACCTTGCCATGGTGGAACGCCAGCGCGTGCAGCGAGGGTGGCCTGGGCTCCTGGTGACCAGTCCCAACTGCACCATCACGGGGGTAGCTATGGCGTTGAAGCCACTCGATGCGGCGTTCGGCGTGCGGAAGGTATTCATGACGTCGATGCAAGCGATATCGGGGGCCGGCTACCCAGGTGTCTCCGCACTCGATATCACCGACAACGTGATCCCCTATATCGCAGGCGAGGAGGAGAAGTTCCAGCAAGAGTTGCAGAAGCTCCTCGGCCATGTCAGCGAGGGGGTCCTTACACCAGCGGATCTCGTGGTCAGCGCTCACGCCAACCGCGTAGCGGTCCTTGACGGTCACACCGTCAGCCTCTCCGTTGGTTTCGAGCAACGACCGACACCGGACGACGCCATCGCCGTTCTGCGCGCCTATCGACCTGCGCTAGCCTCTGCCGGCCTCCCCAGTTCACCCAAGCACCTGATCCGGGTGATGTCGGAGCCAGATCGTCCGCAGCCACGGCGAGATCGTGACGCAGAAGGTGGCATGGCACTCAGTGTGGGGCGAATCCGTCCGTGTCCTATTCTGGACTTGCGGATGACGACCGTCATTCACAATACGCTGCGTGGGGCAGCCAGCGGCGCTGTCCTCAATGCGGAGCTGCTGGTCGCGGCCGGGTATGCTGAGGCTTAGGCGGATATGGACGAGATGAGGGTCTACGGACGGACGACCATCGACGCTCTCCTTGGCGATATGATTGTCTACCGGAACCTCGAACCGGTAGATACGCGCATTCCAGGACTGTCCGCTGTTGCGTCATCTCTGGACATCACGCCACGCGCGATTCCTCGCAAGAGCGAACCGGATTACGCCCGCGTGATGGCCCATCTCCTCCAGAAGGCGCGGGCGTTGGAGGCGCCACAAGCTGTTCTCCGGCGACTGATCTTTGTGGGGGATACCCGTATGAATGATGGACTTGCCTTCGCCAACCTGTGTAGTGCCGGCGGATGGGCGGGTGCCGCTTTCATCGGTTCCGAGAATCGCAAACCCGACCAGAAAGACCTGGTCAACGCGGAGGGTCGAACCACGATGGTCGCCAACCGCTGGCACACGCTATTCGACTTTGCTGCCCACCTGGACACGATCGGAGTCGCCGTTGATGAGAACACAGTCGTGGTCCTTGACCTCGACAAGACAACACTGGGGGCCAGAGGGCGCAACGACCACGTGATCGATGCAGCACGCCTGGCTGCCGTCCGCGAGACGATTGCCACGCTTCTCGGAACAGAATTCGACATCGAGCAGTTTGAAGCGAGCTATGCTCTGCTCAACCAACCGGAATTCCACCCCTTTACGTCCGACAACCAGGACTACTTGACCTACCTCTGCCTCACCCTGGGCAGCGGCGTCGCATCTCTCGATACGTTGGTGGGGGAGATTCGCGACGGCTCACTCACACGGTTTGTGGACTACCTGCACCGGATCGATGGCATCAAGCAAGCGCTCCCACCGAACCTGCGTGATCTCCATCGTGACATTCACGCGCGTGTCGCGGCTGGAGACCCCACACCGTTCAAGGCATTTCGCTACAACGAGTACCGGGCAACCGTGAGCCGTATGGGTCATCTACCCGACGATGCACCTCTCGATAATCTTCTCGCTCAAGAGATCCTCATCACCCAGGAGGTACTCGAGATCGCGTCCCGCTGGCGTGACCTTGGCGCCCTCATCTTTGCATTATCGGACAAGCCAGACGAAGCCTCGATTCCGACGGCAGCACTGGCTGGACAGGGCTACAAGCCGCTTCACCGGACGCCAACCCACGCGGTAGGCGCTGGCCGCGTGGGTTAGTTCCGATGCTTTTCGGCCATATTGCCGTCTCCTTGCTGCAGCACCGGTATCTGAAGGCTGACCTGGCCCCGGTTGTCGCCGGCGGACTGCTTCCTGATGTTCTCGACAAGACGATGTGCCAGGTCCTGCATGTCACGCCGAGCGGGCGAATGTGGGGCCACACGCTCCTGGGTTTGGCCGTCTCATCGCTCATCGTTGACATCGCCTGCGGGCCCAGATCAGCCAGGGCCTGGGCGATCGGATATGTTGGCCATCTCGTAGCCGATACCGGGCGACAGGTCCCATGGCTGTACCCATTTGTCGACTACGAGTTCAAACCATCTCCGGGACTCAGAGAGATTCTCAGGCGGTTCGCTGAGGACCACCGGGAGATTGTGGTAGAATCCGGCTTGCTCGCCTGGGCGTTGTTTTGGACCTTGAACAGGACTGGTTTCGGTCGCCGAAAGGCTGAAGGATGATCATCGGGCATCTGGCTGTCTCCGCTCTTGAACATCGGTACGTCAAGGCAGCGCTCGTGCCGGTCATGGCATCTGCAGTCTTCCCCGACTTGGTGGACAAGATCGCCCACTACGGGTTCGGGCAACACGCCTCGGGCCGGATGTGGGGGCATACACTCTTAGGGGCGCTGATCACATCGGCTGCGGTGTTCATCCTGTTTGGGCGGCATAATGCGGCAAGCTGGGCTCTCGGGTACCTGTCGCACTTGGTTTGCGATATCGGGGGCGTCGTGCCATGGCTGGCGCCCTTTGTCACCTATGAGTTTCCTCCGGCAATGGACTTCATGACAACCCTATGGGTAGGTCTGACAAAACCCCTGCTGCTCGCCGAGACCACCCTCTGTGTCTGGGCAATCATCGTGCACAAGTCCGAGATCTCTCAGGTAGCCAAACGGTACCTGCGCGGAACATCCAGGTGCACGCCCCAACAGCACGCCGAGCAACAGGGCGAGGATCTCGAAGCACGTGGGCAGCAAGTCCTGCATGGGAGGTAACGATGGCCTACAATAGCTGGCTTGGGTGCGTGCGCGGGTGTGGAACAAGACATTCGATTTTCGACGTAGTCTATCAATGCGAAACCTGCGGGGGCCTTCTCGACGTGCAACACGACACAGAAGCACTCAAGGATCGCAGTGCTTCGGCCTGGATGCAGTTGTTTGACCGCCGCACGCGGACGACCCAGTGGCCCTATGGCAGCGGCGTCTGGGGAAAGAAGGAATGGGTATGTCCTGAAGTCAGTGATGAGAACATCGTCTCGATGTACGAGGGACACACGAATTGCTTCTGGGCAGAGCGGTTCGGTCGAGAGCTCGGCGTCGAGGACCTCTGGGTCAAACTCTGTGGCAACAGCCATACCGGGTCGTTCAAAGACTTGGGGATGACGGTTCTTATCTCTGTCGTCAAACAGATGATGTCCGATGGGAAACCTATCCGTGCCGTCGCCTGCGCTTCCACCGGCGACACCTCGGCTGCGCTGGCTGCCTATGCAGCGGCTGCCGGGATCCCTGCCGTCGTCCTGCTCCCAAAGGGCAAGGTGTCAACGGCTCAGCTGATTCAACCGATCGCCAATGGAGCCTTGGTCTTGGCGCTGGATACCGACTTCGACGGATGTATGCGCATCGTCCAGAGAATCGCTCAGGACAAGTCGGTCTACCTGGCCAACTCAATGAATGCGCTGCGGATGGAAGGGCAGAAAACCGTGGCCCTGGAGATCGTCCAGCAGTTCGACTGGCAAGTGCCAGACTGGATCGTGATCCCAGTCGGCAACCTGGGTAACGTCAGCGCACTGGGTAAGGGGTTCCTAATGATGAAGCAGCTGGGACTGATTGAGAAGCTCCCGCGCATCGCTTGCGCCCAGGCGGCCCGGGCCAATCCCCTTTACCTGAGCTACCAGACAGGCTTCCGCGAGTTCATCCCCGTTCAGGCACAGAAGACTCTCGCCAGCGCTATTCAGATCGGGAACCCCGTGAGCTACGAGCGAGCCGTGAAGACGCTGTCCGCATTCGATGGACTAGTGGAACAGGCCACAGAGGATGAACTGGCGAACGCAGCCGCCCGCGCAGACAGGACGGGCATGTACGCCTGCCCACACACGGGTGTGGCATTGGCGGTCCTCATCAAGCTCGTTGAGCGCGGAGAGATCAAAGCTGACGACCGTGTTGTCGTGATATCAACAGCACACGGTCTGAAGTTCACAGACTTCAAGGTCGGCTACCACGATGCTACGCTCAACGATGTCATCACACGCTATCGAAATCCGCCACTCGAACTGCCGGCGGACTACGACGCCGTGCAGCGGGCTATAGACGGAGCGCTCGCGCGCTGAAGCCAACCTAACGCGCGAGCGCACCTTTCCGCTTGTCCGCTTCGCGTTACGGAATTGCTCCCAGTTCCTTCCCGACCTTCTCAAACGCCCGCAGGCCGAAATCCAGGTCTTCCTGTGTCAGCGCGGCCGAGATCATCACCCGGATCCGGGCAAGGCCAACCGGGACCGTCGGGAACCCGAGTGCCATTGCAAAGACACCTTCCTCGAACAGGCGCTGGCTGAAGGCCTTGGCGAGCTTCACGTCACCGAGCATCACCGGAGTGATCGGGGTCACACTGTTGCCGATATCGAAGCCCAGGGCGTGCATTGCGGATTTGAACATCCGGGTGTTCTGCCAGAGACGATCCACGAGGTCTGTGGACTCCGCCAGCACTCGAACCGCTGCCAGACACGCAGCCGAATCGGCCGCAGTGACGGCGCTGGAAAACAGGAAGGGGCGGGCCTTCTGTCGCAGGTAGTCGACGATCACCTTCTTGCCGGCCACAATCCCCCCGACCACACCGAATGCCTTGGAGAAGGTTCCGATCTCTACGTCGAACTTCCCGTGGAGGCCAAAGTGGTCAACAATGCCGCGCCCACCACGGCCAACAACGCCTTCCCCATGAGCGTCATCGACCATCGTCATCAGCCCGTAGCGTTCTGCCACTGCATAGATTTCGTCCAGCGGCGCGATATCACCATCCATCGAGAACACGCCATCGGTCACGACAAGACCTCGTCGATACTGCGGGAGGTTCTCCGTGACCTTCGCTGCCAGATCCGCAGGATCAGCGTGTTCGTAGACGACAATCTTCGCCCGGCTCAAGCGTGCTCCGTCGATGATGCTGGCGTGGTTGAGTCGATCTGAGAAGATTACGTCCTCACGCCCAACCAGAGGGACAATCGCAGCCTGATTGGCGACAAAGCCAGCCTGCACGTAGAGTGCATCCTCGACCCCTTTGAACTCGGCGACTTCACGCTCGAGTTCCGCATGGAGCGCAAGCGTGCCTGCAATCGACCGCACGGCAGTCGGGCCGACGCCATAGGCGTCGACGGCTTGCTTCGCGGCCTCTTTCAGGCGGGGGTCCGCGGCCAGGCCCAGGTAGTTGTTCGTACAGAGATTCAGCACGCGTTTCCCATCAACCATCATCCATGCACCGGGAGGCGAATCGATGGTCCGGAGGTTGATAAACAGCCCACTCTCCCTGAGTGCAGCCAGCTCTTCTTCGATCCAGGCAAGTTTCGGCTCAGCCATAGGCCCTCCTTGTGGAAAGGTCCCGCCAGTATAGCATCGGCACTGTAACGAGCAACGACTTGGCGCACTGTGCAACAACCTTTTCCTAGGGTCGGCCCTTCATGGTATACTATCCACCAATGTGGTGATAAGGCGGTTAGGTAGCGAGCGACTGGCGCCAGGGTAAGGCTTGGCCGGTCCGCTTCTAGCACTTCCTTCCTTATCTCAGATTGCTCATTTCTGCCCACGGGAGGCATGCAACATGAGGCACTTCCTCACTCTGGCCGACCTTGGCCCTGAGGCGATGCGTGAGATTCTGGACCTCGCTGTGAAGATCAAGCGCGCCTGGATGGCGGGGGACAGTACTCCCTACCTCAAGAACAAGGTGCTCGGGATGATCTTCCAGAAGCCAAGCTTGCGCACACGCGTCTCCTTCGACGTCGCGATGCTCCAGCTAGGCGGCAATGGCCTGTACCTATCGCCCAATGAGATCCAGCTCGGACAGCGAGAAAGCACGGCCGATGTCGCCCGCGTGATCTCCCGCTATGTAAACGTGGTAATGGCACGGGTGTTCGCCCACCACGACGTCGTCGAGTTAGCCAAATATGCCAGTGTGCCCGTCATCAATGGGCTGTCGGATTTCTCTCACCCGTGTCAGGGTATGGCGGATTTCCTGACCATTCTGGAACACAAGGGGAACTTCGAGGGTCGCAAACTGGCTTACCTTGGCGACGGTAACAACGTGGCCACGTCACTGCTTTTCGGTGCAGCACTCCTGGGGATGGATTTCGCTATAGCCACGCCGCGCGGCTATGGACTCCACCCCGCTACGTGGGCGATTGGGGAGCGCCTGGCAGCTATGACGGGAGCCACAATCACTGCCACGCATGATCCCAGCGACGCCGTCACCGGCGCCGACGTGGTCTACACGGACACGTGGACCTCCATGGGCCAAGAAGAGGAGGCGCAGAAGCGGCGCCAGATCTTCCCGCCATACCGCGTCGACGATGCCTGCCTGCGCCTCGCCAAGGATGACGCTATCGTTATGCACTGCTTGCCTGCCCATCGGGGCGAGGAGATCACCGATGCGGTTGCCGACGGGCCACACTCGGTGTTGTTCGATCAAGCCGAGAACCGCCTCCATGCTCAGAAGGCGATCCTTGTCTGGGTACTCGATGCTTTGAGGTAAGACATAGGCTGGCGGCCAGATTGGTCTTGCGTGGTCACGGCCGCGCCACCAACTGCGTCAGGTCGGCAAAGGGGTTACCTATGGTGGGAGATCGTGTGCGTTTCGAGGAAGAGATCCAGAAAGCCAACGACTGTGTGTGGGCCGAGCAATGGCGCGAGGCGGCAAGTGCGTATCGGCAAGCCCTGGCCGAATTCCCCGACAACGACTCTGCCCTGATGGGGTTCGCCTGGGCGCTTCTGAACGCGGGCGAGCTGGACGGGGCCCTTGGAGTATACGAACGCCTGACCCGGCTGACACCGGCGGATCCCGGCCCATGGGAGCGCGCTGCAGAGATCCTGGAGCGCACAGGGAATGAGAAGCGCGCTGCCGACAACTACCTGCAAGCGGCAAGCCGTTATGCCAAACAGAGCCTGGCAACCAAGCAAACCTCCACACTCGAGAAAGCAGTTCGTCTACGCCCGCGAGAAGCGACAATCTGGTCACAGCTTCTTGAGTTGTATCAGGCGCAAGGAAAACTGCCAGACGCAGTCGATGCAGCGCTCTGGCTATCGTACCTGTACCAAACAGACAGACGTGCCGAAGCCATCAAGCTCTGTCGCGAGCTCCAGATTCAGGCACCCCAAGATCCCCGCCTGGGACAGATGCTGATCCTGTTGCAGAGCAACCGCCCCATCCCCCAACCTCAATCCGTCGATGCCAGGGACGAAGTCGCGATAGGCGGCGATGTCGGCATTGATGAAAACGCGAGCGATGCCAATGGCAGAACCCTGGTCGACATTGCACGACAGCGGGCCCTCGCGAAACTGGCCGAATCGCTCTTCACCGAAGAACGTACCCAGCCCCAGATCGCTGCAGGCGAGGGCGTCGACTTGCTCATCGGCAAGGCTATCGATGCTCAAACCCGGGGCGACGTGGCCGCGGCCGTCAAATACTACGAAGCCGTGCGCGCAGCCGGAGCCGCTACGTCTTCGATCCACTTCAACTTGGGCCTGCTCTACAAAGAGCAGATGCAGTTCGATGCGGCCATCGCCGAATTCGAGGCCTCGCTCGCGGAGCCGGAGTATGTGCTGGGCAGCCATTTCTCACTCGGTGAGTGCTATCAGGCGAAGGGTGAGTTTGGCCTGGGCCTTCAACACTTCCTGGAAGCTGTGAAGATCATCGACACGGCCACCATCGAACGTGAGCACGTAGACGACCTGATCCGGGTCTACGAAGGCCTGACCCAGAGCCTGGTCAATACCGGTGAGCCCCGGCGTGCCAAGCAAGTCAGCCAGATGCTTGTGGATTTCCTCGGGCAGCGAGGCTGGGAGGATAGCGCAGTCAAGGCCCGGAAACGGCTCGACGAATTGGCGCGTTCGGGAACTGTGTTGAGCCTCGTGGAACTCATTAGCCTTCCTGGCTCCGAAGCAATCCTCAAGTCGATCGCATTGGCACAGGAGTATCAACGCCGGGGGCGAACCTATGCCGCGTTGGAGGAGCTGTTTAATGCATTGTCAGCATCACCAGACTATCTGCCGCTTCACCAACTGCTCGGGGTGCTGCTACAAGAAAACAACCAGCTTGACGCGGCCATCGAGAAGTTCTCCACAGTGGCTCGAACCTATGAGATCCGAGGACAGGTATCTCAAGCACTGACCACGTATCAGATGATCCTGGAGATCTCCCCCTTGAGTATTCCAATCCACCGCCGCGTCGTGGAGCTCTTGGTGCAGCATGGGCGTATCGACGATGCCCTGACCCAGTACCTGCAGACAGCCGACGTCTACTACCAGCTTGCCCAACCAGAGCGATCCCGTGAGATCTACGGTGAAGCCCTCAAGATCGCGCCCCGTGGCTCGGCAGACAAGGCCTGGACCTCTCGGATTCTGCACAGGATGGCGGATCTCGATGTTCAGCGCCTCGACTGGAACGCGGCGATTCAGGACTACGAGGCCATTCTGCGCGTCGCCCCGGCTGATGAGCGGGCCCATCTGGCGCTCTTTCGCCTGTATCCCCGCACGGGACGTCCGCATCTAGGTATTGGCGCGCTTGACAGCCTGATTAAACACTATCTGACACACCGCAACGCGAGGAAAGCTATCGCCGTGCTAGAGGACCTGGTGGCGAGTCAACCCGATAGCATTCCACTCCGTGCTCGAATCGCCCAGCTCTTCCTCAACCTGGGCAGCCGCGAGCGTGCTCTGGAGCATCTGGATATCCTCGGCGATCTGCAGCTCGAGGGAGGACAGAGAGATGCCGCCACCAAGACGATTGAGGCGATTCTTGCTCTGAATCCTCCCAACCGTGAGATGTACATCGATCTCTACCGCGAAATCGCACAGAGAGAGCCTCCAACCGGTGCTGTGTGATGGGTATGGGACCTCGTACCTCTATTGCGAAGGCGGGGGAATCGTCGCCCGGTCTATGGAATTGGGCCAGGTCTGGTTGTCTGAAATCGCTGGTACTCGGTTGAGGCGACCCGTATAGTCGGCCCTGATCACCTATGTGGAATCTCGAATGGCTATTGTTAAGGATATCGTGGACCGACATCCTCGATATCCTGATGGTGGCATTCCTCTTCTTCTGGATCTTCTATGCGATTCGGGGGACGCGCGCCGTCCCGCTGGTCCGAGGCATCACAGCACTGCTGATCTCGTTGGCGCTGTTGACACGCCTGATCGAGTTACGCGCCTTCTCCTGGCTCATCGCTCAACTCCTCCCGGCGTTGTTGGTCGGCATTCCCGTGCTCTTCCAGCCCGAGCTGCGACGCGCGCTGGAACAACTGGGGCGTGGGCACCTGTTGATGCTATCGCAGAGAGACTCAGAGCGCATCGTCAGCACGATTCTGGCTGTCGTGGAAGCTGCAGGATACATGGCTGAGCGCAGCACAGGTGCCCTGATCGTGTTTGAACGCCAGACCGGCCTGCAGGAGCATACTGAGACGGGGGTCCGGATCGATGCCGAGGTGACTCCCGAACTGCTCACGACGATCTTCAACCACCACACCATTCTGCACGATGGAGCCGTGGTCATCCGCGAGGGCCGGCTGGTTGCTGCCGCGTGCGTGATGCCTCTGACTTCTGCCTTCCTCGCCGACCGTGAGCTTGGCCTCCGCCATCGTGCAGCTATTGGGATCACGGAGGCGGCGGATGCCGTCGCCGTCGTTGTCTCCGAAGAGCGCGGCGCGATCTCTCTGACACACAATGGGCGCATCATCCGCGACATCGACACGGTCCGCCTCGAATCGATCTTGCGAGCTTTTCTGATCCCCCGGCAACGGACTGGGCAAGGCCCCCTCGCACGGCTGCGCCGCACGTCCAGAGAACCCACAACATAGATGAGAGTCTGACCGGTGAGCCGCTGGATAGCCAAAAACGCAAGCCTGATGCTGCTGTCGTTGCTGCTGGCATTCTTCTTCTGGGCCGTTGCCACAGAAGCTGAGGATCCAACCAGTACAATGGTCTTCAGTCCCGCAATCCCCGTGGAGATCCGTGGCCTTCAGGAGGAGATGACCGCGTATGGCGCCGAGTCAGCGCGCGTCCGGGTGGAGATCCAGGCGCCGAAATCCGTGTGGGATCAACTGCAGGTCGACGATATCCACGCCTATGTCGACCTAACCAACGGCCAAACTGGCACGCGCATGGTACCCGTCCAGGTCAGTGTCGGACTCGAACCCTCCAGTGTCACCAACGTCACACCCAAAGAAATCGAGATTACGGTCGAAAGGCTCGCAGAGAAAGAGATCCCTGTCAGTGTGCGGGTTCAAGGCAACCCGACCATGGGATACATCGCGCGGACTGCCGAGATAGCCCCTCAAGTCGTACGCGTGCGCGGACCTGAGTCTAGAGTCAGCCGGGTCACCACGGCCCTTATCGTCGTCTCCATCCAGGAGCGCCAGAACGACCTCCGCGGCGACTATGAACCTACCCTTGTTGATGCCAACGAAGCTGAGGTTGATCGGGTGGAAAGCGTCCCGAAGTCCGTGACCGTCAACGTCCCCATCATCCAATGGCTGGATACCCGCGACATCCCGGTCAATCCCAACCTGGTCGGGCAACCAGCGCCTGGCTACCGCATCGCCGACCTGGAAATCGATCCCCAGATTCTCACGGTATATGGGCGATCGGATGTCCTCGCTTCAACGACTACGCTCCAGACCGAGCCCATCAACTACGAGGGTATCACGCAGACCCTGCAGACGATCGTGCCGCTACGTCTCCCGACAGGGCTTTTTGTCTTCTCGGCGCAATCGACCGTAACGGTGACCCTGACTGTCGAGGCGATCCGCAGCGGATTGACGCTGGAGGTCACCCCGACAATTCGCGGCCTAGCACCCAATCTCACCGCCACGGTTGGCCTGGACACCGTGATCGTGATCCTGAGCGGTCCGCTGGCATCGATGGACACCCTTGATCCCGCCAGTGTCGAGGTTACGCTCGATGTCGCCGGCTTGCAGATCGGGGAATACACGATCACACCTGACATCGAACTGCCGGGCGACATCGAGATCGAGAACATCACGCCTCAGGCGGTTCCCATCAAGATCGAGGCCTACGTGCCACCGACGGCTTCCCCGGACAGCCCCAACTAGCCGCCAACGTCCACTATCAACAAACGTGCCCGCGAGACTATCGCGGGCGCGTTCTATGGAACGCACATTCTATGGAACGCTCAGGGTGTCTAGGCCAGCTTTCCGGCGTCGCGCAGTCCCTGCTTGGTTGCGTTGAGCGACAGCATGGCGCACTTCACCCGCCCCATACTCAGCTTGACACCCCCCATCATCTCCTCGACATCCTCCAGCCCCATCCGGTTGACCTCCTCGGGCGCCTTGCCGACCAGTGCCTCGGTAAGCATCGACGCAGCCGCCATACTGACTACGCAGCCCTGCCCCTCAAACATCACCGCAGCAATATGACCCTCGGAGTCGAGGCGCGCCGTCAGATGGATCCTGTCTCCACACGTTGGGTTGTCCATCTCGATATCGACATCGGCAGGCTCAAGCACGCCGTAGTTCGCCGGATTATGATAGTGATCCAACAACTGCTCACGATACAGATCATGACTCATCGGTGACCTCCGATCTACCTTGGCGTTGACTGACGCCGCGCGAACAAGCTGACCGTCTTTCGCAGGGCCGCGACCAGCGCATCCACGTCTTCTTCGTCATTATAGATATAGAAACTGGCCCGCGCGCTTGCCGGGACGCAGAAACGATCGTGGATCGGCTGGGCACAGTGATGTCCAGCGCGAACGCAAATCCCTTCTTCATCCAGCACAGATGCAATGTCATGCGGGTGAACACCGTCCATTATGAACGAGACCACGGCACCCCGCTCTGACGGAGCCGGGCCAAGAACACGGATTTCGGGGATCTCACGCAGGCGCGCCATCGCATAAGGAATAATGCGCCTCTCGTGTTGCTGGATGTTCGATATGCCGATGGCGGTAAGGTAATCGATCGCGGCCCCAAGGCCCACCACCTCTGCAATTGGAGGGGTGCCTGCCTCGAATTTGTGAGGAAGAACATTCCACTTCGAGTCGTCACGCTTGACCGTGACGATCATGTCACCGCCATACAGAAACGGCGGCATCGACTCCAGAAGCTCCCGCCTACCCCAGAGCACGCCCACACCCGGGCCACATAGTTTGTGTCCCGAAAACGCCATGAAATCCGCACCCAGCGTCTGAACATCGAGTGGCATATGCGGGGCAGCCTGTGCCCCGTCCATGACCACCAGGGCCCCGGCAGCATGCGCCATCGCGGCGATCTCACTGACCGGAGGGAGCGTCCCCAACACGTTCGACATCACCGAGCACGCCACCACCTTCGTACGCCCTTCTTCGAGGAGATCGGGGAGGACCGTGAGGTCGAGAGAGCCATCGTCGGTCACAGGGATATAAGCAAGCTCGGCACCTTTGCGCTTTGCCAGTTGTTGCCACGGCACGAGGTTCGCATGGTGTTCCAGCTCCGTGATCACGATCCGGTCACCTTCGTGGATGTGCTCCTCACCCCAACTGTAGGCAACAAGGTTAATGCCTTCGGTAGCGTTGCGCACGTGTATAATCTCGCCAACGTCCGTCGCATTGATGAACCGCGCGAACTTCGCCCTTGCCCCCTCGTAGGCCAACGTGGCCTCTTCAGCCAATGAGTACAGTCCACGATGCACATTTGCGTAGCTGTGGCTCCACACCTCTACCATAGCATCGATCACCACCTGGGGTTTCTGTGCGCTGGCAGCACTATCGAGGTAGACTAACCGCTTGCCGTTGATCTCACGCTGAAAGATCGGAAATTGGCTCCGAATCGCCGGAACATCCAGTGGCATCAAACTCCTCCGTAATTGAGGTCAGATATGTCAGAATCCCAGTATAGCACAGAAAAAGAAGAAACTCATTAGCATTACCTGCACGGGTCACAATCTGTACTTGTGCTCTCCCGGCACAGAGGACGAAGGCTTATCATCTGTTGCGAGTTGGTTATAATGGATACCGGCGGCATCGGGTTGCATCTCTGGCCCGCCCATATCAACCGAGAAGACAAGGGGTAGTACGGTGGCAGACGACCAGGTCTCTGAACCTATGCAGCTCTCGTTGTTCGCAGTCGAGAAGCCTGAGCCCGAATACACAAGTAGATCGACGGAGCTTCAGCTTCAGCCCGACGCGACCCTGGAGCCTGCGATTGGGGCGTTCGCGAGATATATGGCGAACCGCGGGTTCTCCCAGCACACGCAGCAAGCTTTTCGACTCGATATGCTGCTTCTGCGCGACTACCTGGGCCCCGCCGCTGCCATAGCGGATGTGAGCACGGCGACCCTCAATGCCTTCCTGAAGTGGGTTGAGAGCGGCAGGGGAATCCCCTGCAGCCCCAAGACACTCGAACGCAGAGTCACAACTCTCAAGGTTTTCTTCGGATGGCTCGCCGACGAAGGCGTCCTGTCCCGGGATGCGTCGGCGCCGCTGATCCATCGGGCAGTCTCCGCCCCCTTGCCCGAGACCTTGAGTGACGAAGAGATCCAGGCACTTCTGGAGGTGACCCAGGCCCTGCGCCGGGGCAGCGAGGCCGCCTCTCCTGATGCTCGCCCCCATCTCCTGATCACCTTGATCCTCAGCACTGGCATCAAGAAGAGCGAGTGCGTGGATATCCACCTCAATCACCTGGACCTGACCGATCCCGAACACCCGGCTCTGTGGATCCGCTATAAGAACGCACGCCGGCGGCGCAAGGAGCGCCGTATTCCACTACCCGCCAACTGGGTCGGGGTGCTCAATGAGTATCTCGTCCAGTACCCCTCGCGGCAGAGGCTGTTTCCGTGGACAGGGCGCAATCTGGAGTACGTGCTGACCGGTGTTGCCGAGACCGCCGGGGTTGCCAGGCTCACATTCGAGATCCTTCGCTGGACGTGCGCACTGCGTGACTTCTGCGAAGGTATGGATGCTGATGCTCTGCGCCGGAAGCTAGGCCTCTCCGAGATCAGCTGGTATGAGGTGGAGGCCCGGCTTGATATGCTGGCCCGGCAGCGTGGCCACAAAGCATAGCGGAACGAGAGCACACGTATCTGTGAAAGCACGCATCCTGCACAACGCCCGGATATACACGGGTGATGCCCACCGCCCGTTTGTCGAGACAATGGCCATCGTTGATGGCAGAGTCGCGGGACTCGATCGCGCGGCACACGCGTGGCAACAGATCCCGAATGCCGTCGTCGAGAACATGCAGGGCGCGTGCGTCATTCCAGGTATCACCGACGCCCACGCTCACCTGATGTGGTATGCGCGCAGCCTCCGCGAGCTTGACCTTCGAGACCTCACTCGCGAAGCAACGATGGACGCCATAGCGTCCCGGGCAGGGGCGCTTCCCGAGGGGGTTTGGATTACCGGGCGTGGCTGGGATCAGAACATCTGGCGTGACACCAGCTTCCCCACCGCCGCCGAACTGGACCACGCCGCCCCCCGGCATCCCGTCGCCCTGATTGCCAAGAACGCGCATGCACTGGTCGCCAACTCGGCAGCCATGGCCGTCGCAGGCGTCACTGCCCAGACACCCGATCCGGTTCACGGCAAGATCGCACGCGACGAGCGAGGTCAACCGATGGGAATCTTCTTCGAGGAAGCCTCCGGCCTCATCAGCCGTGCACGGCCCGAAGAGGATTTCAATACCCTCGTCGACCTTCTCGACGAGGCCCAGTGGCACCTTCTCAGCCTGGGGATCACCGGCGTGCACGATGTGGATGGCAGCCCGGCCTTTGCGGCAGAACAGGAACTACGCCGCCAGGGGAGACAGCGGGTTCGCATCGTCAAGTATATCAGGTTGGAAGCGCTCGACGCAGCCCTGGACGTCGGGCTGCGCTCCGGGTATGGTGACGACATGCTCCATTTCGGCGGGCTCAAGCTCTTTGCCGATGGGGCTCTGGGTGCACGCACAGCGGCGCTCTTCGCTCCCTATGAAGAGGAGCCGGATAACGTTGGGCTGCTCACGCTCGAACCGGAACGACTCTACGAGATCGCGCGTATGGCTGCCACGGGAGGGCTGGCTATGGCCATCCATGCCATCGGCGACCGCGCAAACCACATCGTGCTCGACGCTCTGGAGACTGTACGCGGGCTCAATCCCGCTCTCCGCCATCGCATCGAGCACGTCCAGATGATCACCGAGGAAGACCAGCGCCGTCTGGCCCGCAATGGCGTCGTGGCCTCGATGCAACCGACCCACGCGATCCATGATATGCCCATGTCGGAACGCTACTGGGGTGCACGCAGTCGCCTGGCCTATGCCTGGCGGTCGATTCAGGAAGCCGGAGCCGTCCTGGCATTCGGCTCGGATGCCCCTATAGAGATCTTCGATCCCTTCCTTGGCCTGTACGCCGCAGTAACGCGCCGCTCTGAAGTGGACGGAGCGCCCGGGCCTGCGGGGTGGTATCCCGAACAGCGGCTGACACTGGCCCAGGCGCTGGGCGCCTACACAGCCGGGGCTGCTTATGCTGCGGGGCTCGAGGATCGGCTGGGACGGCTTCTTCCAGGGTACAACGCCGACCTCATTGTGCTCGATCGCGACATCTTCGCGCTTCCACCGGAAGCTCTCCTGGAAACGCGTGTGAACCGGGCGATGGTCGGGGGTACGTGGCAGGTGCCAGACGAGGCGTAGCTCCTACACAAAACCCCCGAGGAAGTGCCATGCCTCTCGGGGGGGGGTGTCGCAAGTGCCATGCTTTTGGCTACAGTGGCTGCTTGCGCTTCTCGTCTGCGTAACGGCGCAGCTCCTTCAAATGGTCGGACGGCGCGGCCTGTCCCGGTTTCACTGCATCGGAGAGGCTACGGTTCCACCGCTCAACACCTGCCAGCAGTTCCTCCCACAATGCCATGATCTCCTGGAAGTGCATCGCGGCCTGCTGATCCGATTCCGCCAGAAGTTGCATCACCCTTTGGTCAGCCAGGTCCTGGCGGCGCCAACGGTCCTCTTCGGTGACCATGCGCTTCTGCCAGTCACGGGCAAAGGCCGTCTGCCACTCCTCCCATTGACGCAGAAGGCGCTCCTCAGTGAGGCGCTGCATCTCCGCGATCTCGTTCTGACGCTTCTCCAGCCGTTCCTCGAAAGCTACGAGGCTATCCAGAGCTTGTTTGTTCTGATTATAGAGTAGGGCGTATTTCTGCGTCTGCTCGACGAGTCGCTGGACCTCTCCCTCCACGACCTCGGCCTGCTCCAGATATTTCTTGACACGCTGTTCGCGCTGAAAATCTGCCACGCGCAATGCCTCGATCCGCGGGTCGTAGGACTTGGCTATCTCGATCGCCTCGTCCACACGCGCGGGAATCTTGCGGATGGTGTCTTCCAACCGGGCGAACCGCCCAATCGATTCATCCATGCGTTTGCGCAGTCCGGGCAACTCACCCTCGACCTCGGTAATGCGGCGAGTGTCCGCACGCCGTTGCTCCTCCAGATAGACGATCGACTGCAACCGGTCTTCGGTACGTTTCGAGAAGTCCGCCAACGCGTTTGTCACGGTCTGGACTTGTCCCT